>JBKCXY010000297.1:0-30908 GCA_046315835.1 Pseudobdellovibrionaceae bacterium
TTCTTTTCCTGGCTTTAGTCGCTTGTGGGAAAAGCAAAGACAATCAGCCCGTGATCGGAAAAGCCGCACCTACGGCGACTCAGCCAGCAGCGCCAACACCAAAGAATCCTCCGACAGCGGTGCCTGAGTCAGCTCAAAACAACAATACACGCAATCAGCCTCAGGCTCAGCAAGGTCAACAACAAGGCCAAGCCGGACAAAGCCAGCAAGGTTCTGCGGGACAAGGGGCCCAACAAGGCCAGCAACAAGGCCAACAGGGTCAGCGCCAGGGTCAACAACAAGGTCAGCAAGCTCCGCAGATGACGGAAGACGCGGCTCAAGCAAAAATCAATGAATTAGAAATGCTCTCAAAAACATACACTGGTACCGCAAACGATCCGGTGAGAAAATTTTTAGAACTCAGAATGGACGACGTGAAGGATGCTCGAGTGAAACTGAGAAACTTAGAAGCAGCAGCGATCATCCAAGACGCTCGATTGAAAATCGATTATTCTAACGGCGACGTTGCGATCCAATTAGAGATGAAGCGCGGAAACTCTACTCGGACGATGATCTTGGGTGGAACTCTCGAAGGTCAGGGTCAGAAATCCACACAGATTTTGGCAGAGACGGCAGGGGCGAAAGTCGCTGGAACTTTGAAATGTTTGGATGCTCAAACAGACACTTGTGAAGTTTCTCACTTGCGATTGCAAATCGGTGAAGCTGGCAATCGTGCAACAGTGAACATTGTTTTCCGCAAGACCAACGTTCATTTGAGAAGCCAGTTCCCCACAGCGACGAGATCAGTTCCTGAAATGGAGACTTTGTACAGCATCATCCGTCATACTGAATTGAATACGAACACAACCGGCAAAATTGAATCGGCAAAACTTGAGACTTTTGAAGTCATTAAGGGAAAGACCGGTTATCGATTTATCCTGAAAGCTTTGAATAAGGAAATGATTATGATGACAGGTGATTTGAAAGATCAGCGAGTGACAGCTGGCCTAGGGCAGCCTGCAGTTCGTGCGATTTCAGAGTCTGATTTGATCAATGCTAATGGTGAAGTTGTTTATAAAACAAAACTTCATGATTCATTGAAAGATTTAAAGCTCGTCAATAACAACAGTTATGGAGCACTTTCGTTCGAAGTGGATTTCAACTCACAAGTCCAAATTGAGGGCGAAACCAAAGTGAAGTTCCAAATCGAGAGAATTTCACGGCCTGTACGCCAGCTGTCAGAGAAGATCTAACTTTTCAATTTTTCGACTGGGGTCACTTTGCTAAAAAAGTAGTGGCCCCTTGTTTGCTCATCTATCCCCTGGGTGGCCTATCATGGCCAATTTGACACTTATTCGGGGGAGATATGACAGTAAAACCACTTTTAATTGCAGCTCTTACTTTAACTGGGGCATTTGCCCATGGACAAGCTCAAGGCGACATCTGTGGCCGTGGAGTCAATTGTCCACCTGACTTTGTTCGCCCTGACGAACCAGGTCGTCATCGTCCAGACCCATCTCCCTATGATCCGGTTCGTCCCGAAGATCCAAGATATCCTGAGCGCCCAGGTCGTCCTGATCCAGGCTATGGCGTCGAAAGAAGATCAGGTTGGGTGAATCGCCTTGTTAGAAATGAAGTCTTGTCACTGAATCATATTGTCGGCCTGAGTGAGTTCTCAGATCGTGGATCTGAGGTCGAATCAGTTGAAGTCAGTATCTATGGTTCAAATCGAAGATTCGAAGCAGAATTGCTGGCCGATGGTTGGTCTGTAGCTCGTGAGAACTTTCCGAGTTCAGTGCTGATCCTGCGTCCGATTCAGCGTCTTGAGATTGGTCATAATCTGCGACGACTTGAACTTCGTGTTCGCGGGGCTGCGCAGATTGGGACAGTCGTTGTTAGTTTAAGACGTGGAGGTGGCTATCCTGACTATCCTTCTCACCCTCGTGATCAGGTTGTTGAAAGATCCATCTACCAAACTGTTTATGGTGGGGGTCGATTAGATTTGAGCTCAGCTCTGAACCTTTATCAATACAGAGGTTATCGAATCACCTCAATCACCGTGGATGGACAGTCATTGTACCGTGGTGGAGCAAGTGCTGAAGTTCTCATCAACTCTTTTCGCCAAGGCACCATTTTTCTTGGGGATTACGGGACTCCGCAGACCTTGCATCTCAATCAACGGCTTGAGATTGGGCGCGGTGCAGATAGTATCGTATTGTACGTCAACAGAGATGTTCGGATTAATCGAATCAGTGTGACACTGACTCGGTAAAAACCTGTTGGTTTTTTTTCGCAGAAGATGTGAAATGCTATGACGACATCGATTGGGGAGTCTATGGAAATTGAAAGCTCAACAAACCAAACGAAACTCGCATCTTCTGCTTTGCCAGAGATTTTGGAAATGCCCAAAATCTCTGAGTACTTGGATTATCGACTTTTCTTGTCTGATTTTTATAAATTTAAGAGAAACCTGACAGCGAAAGATATCCGCCCTTACAGCTATGCGATGTTTTCGGCAGCTGCGAATATTAAATCTCCGAACTATCTCAAAATGATTATCGAAGGCCGCAGAAACCTCTCTGAAGAGATGATTGGAAAGTTCGCGAAAGCGATGGGTCTCATGAAAGAACAGGGCGAAGAGTTTCGCCTGATGGTTCTTTTTGGACAGACGACAGATCCTGCTGAAAGAAACATGTTCTTGAAGCAATTGAACGAACACCGAGTGAACTCAAAATTAAAAGCCGGTGAGATCGATCAGAAAACTTGGGAGAAAGTTCCCAGCTGGGTGGCTTGGATCCTTTTCACGATGATCGACCAAAAAGGGGTGAAGTTTCAGCCGGAGCGCTTGAGAGAACTTCTCCGGGGACAAGCGACTATTGATGAAATTGAACTGGCATTGAAGTCATTGCTCGACAGTAAAGAAGTAGTCATTGCTGAGGATGGTACTTTTAAAAGATCCAATCAGTTAATGGAAGATGCGGCGGAAATTCCAGTGGCTTTGGTCAGAAAGCTGCAGACGGAACTTATGTATCTAGGCCTTGAAAGTCTCTTCAGAGACTCTGCCACGGACCGTGAGTTTGGCTCACTGACCCTGGCGATGACTCGAGCTGAGTTTGAAGAAGTTCGGTTTCAACTTCGCCAGTTCCGCAAAAAGACACAAAAAGAGAACGCTGTGAAAAGAGCTGATGGGCCCGGCGAAAGGGTTTATCAGATGAATCTTCAGCTCTTCCCCGTCACTGAAAAGGCCTAATTATTAAGCAAGAATAGAGCTATGCCGTTCAACACTTAAGTAACTCACTTATGTTAAGGTTGGGTTATTTTAATGTCAGAAACTGTTTTTTGCCGTCGAATAACATCGACAAATGTGGACAACTTAGTGGAGGAAGTTGATAACTTCCGATCTTTTCAACAACTTAGGGACATGTTGGCTCTGCCTGGGGACAAAACGCCACTGCTTTAAACTTCAGCAATTAGAGCACAGAACTCTAGTTGCTGAAGCAATTTTGTATTCAATCTCGAAAGCGTCGAGTGCTGGGTCTCGAGGATTTAAATCCCCGAGGGCCTGCCGCTTTGGGGCTGTCTGAAGAAGAGGGACGAGGTCCGCGACTAAATTCACGGCGTGGTGGTCGATCGCCACCCGTGTCACTGGCGCGGTCACGGCTAAATGAACGGCCGCCACGACGATCATCACGTTCTCCACCTCGTTCGCCGCGGTACTCGCTGCGTTCACCACCGCGGAAATCACGACGTGGGCGATTGAATCGTCGTCCGTCGCCGGTTTCGCGAGCATCTCTTGGTGGACGTGGAGCAAGCTCCAGATCCTTTGTATGAACGATGGCTGGATCTTGTTGAACCAGCATAACTTTGAAGAGCTCTGCTGCGGTCAAAGAAGTGATCTCTTCAGGCAATACTAAATCCGCCATGTTCTTTTGAACACGCTTCAGCCACTTTTCATCTTGCATACTTTCAACAAGACGAGCGCAGTAATTTTGAACTTTTAAATTGCGAACTTCATCGGCAGACGGTGGAGCTACTTTTTCGATGATTTGACGAGTGGATTTTTCAATGCGTCTCAGAAGCCCCATTTCCGTCGGAGTGACTAAAGAGAGAGCGTGTCCTGTTTGACCGTTTCGGCCCGTTCGACCGATACGGTGGATGTATGACTCGACTTCCACAGGCAGAGTCATGTTCACAACGTGAGTGAGTTCCTTCACGTCGATTCCTCGAGCGGCAACATCTGTCGCCACGAGAGCTTGAATTTGACGGGCTTTAAATCCCGCGAGAATGCGCTCACGCTCACGTTGAGTTTTCTCACCGTGGATCGCTTCAGCGCGAATCCCTGCGTGCATCAGAGCTTTCGCTACAGTTTCAGTGTCTTCACGACGACGGCAGAACACAAGACCGAAGAAGTCCTTTTGAGTTCCGATCAAGCGCAAAAGAACTTCGACTTTGTCACGCTCTGCAACCATCGCAAAAGTTTGCTTGATAGATTGATTAGTTTCAGTGCCTGAAGATTGTTTTACTGTTTGTGGGTTTTTCAAATATTGTTTTGTGATATTTGAAATCTGGCGGTTCATGGTTGCTGAGAATAACCAAACTCGGTGATCACCGTCTTCACTGCGAATACCTTTCAAAATTTCATCGAGAGCTTCTTGGAAGCCCATAGATAACATTTCGTCAGCTTCGTCTAAAATCAAGTGAGTGATTTTTTTCAGTGAAATGAGACCTTGCTCCATCAAATCAATCAAACGACCTGGAGTTGCGACCACGATCTGGGCACCTGTTTTCAAGGCATTGATTTGTGAGTGGTAAGAGGCTCCACCATAGATGGAAGCAACGCGGAGGCCTTTGTAAGAACCAATTTGTGAAACTTGCGCAGCCACTTGTGATGACAACTCACGAGTGGGGCAAAGGATCAAAGCTTGAGGATATCTTTTGCTTTCATCAATTTTTTCAACAAGAGGGATTGCGAAAGCACCCGTTTTTCCTGTTCCAGTGGATGCTAAACCAATAAAATCAGTTTCTTGAGTCATCAAAAGAGGGATAGTTGCTGCTTGAATTTGTGTGGGAGTTTTGAATCCCATGCCTGAAAGATGTGTGACTAATGAAGGGTTAAGACCCAGGTCTGTAAATTGCGAATCCACGATTACCTACTTGAAAAACCAGAGATTATTCTCGAGTGGGCCTAATATGGACCTAAACCCCCGAAATACCTATAGATGAAATGAAATTTGTTATCTTTTCACGGGGGAGGGGGTTATATTGGATTTGACCACAAAAGCAGCAGTCCTTGATGAGGTCATTGGAAGGCCAGATGAGGTCCTCAGGCAGGGGCCTAAGTATATTTTAGCGAAAGAAATTAAAGGCCGCAGAGACAACAAAGTAGCAGCTGTGGTATTAGAAAGGAAAGGAGAGAACTTATGGGTCGTCGTCACAGTCATGGTAAACTTTCGAAAAAAGTAAAAAGTTACCCTGTCATCATGATTGATAAGGATCTCGATTTTGCCTCGATTAAGATTGCGAAAGGTGTGGAGCACAAGTCTTATGAGAAAGACGGCTTTATTTTCCTAGAAGATAAATCTGGTCGAGTGATTGAAATACAAGTTTTGAACTTAAGCTTGTTACCAAAGCTTTTGGCAAAAGCATCGTAAGTGGGGGTGACCCGGTTTCGACGTGGGTGCAGAAGCATAAGGAGCATTCCGGGGCGCATGGGGACCTCGTTAAAAACGTGCACTTTGTAATTGGCAACGATTACGCACTTGCAGCCTAAGCGCTAGCACGCTTTTCCGGTAAGTGGTGTCGGTACCGGAAAAGCGTCGATTAGACACCTCGGTCCGATGTGTTATCTCCAGGCAAAGGACCTAAATTTTTCTGGGGGTAGGGTTGGGGAGATTTTGTCTTTGGAAGCTCACCAACCAACGCAAAACAAAGACTAAGAATGTAGCGCCTTATCGTGGATCGCTTGCGGACGGGGGTTCGATTCCCCCCACCTCCACCATTTTCCCCCGATTGAGTAATTTCAATTAGTTACGAAGCGGGGAAAATTTCTAGAACGACCAAAATTCAGTAACTTAGTGAAATCATTAGAGTCGTATTTCCCTACTTTTCCCGATTGAATTGGACTCATTTCGGCTAAAAACGGCAATCAGTATGTCTTAAAAATAAGACTTGCATTAATGTCTTAAATATGAGACATGTGAAGTGTGATCTCAATAATAAAGCAGTGTGAAAAAGAATTAAAAGATTTTCCAATCGCGGTTAAAGAAGATTTGGCCGATGCTTTAGCATTGCTTGATGAAGGGGTAAATTTATCGATGCCGTTATCTAGACCTATGCCATCAATTGGCAGTGGAGTTCACGAATTACGACTTAAAGATCGTTCGGGTGTTTACAGAGTGGTTTATTTTATTCGCAAGCACGCTGATATTTGGTTGATCCATGCGTTTCAAAAGAAATCACAACAAACACCAAAAGAAAATATTGAATTAGCCAAGCAAAGATTAAAGGGAGTTTTATGAAACAGTCAGTTAAAGGTTTAGACCTTGCAAAAAAACTAGGTATTTCTCCACTTCGAGGAGTTGAAGCTGTTATAAAAGCACAGCTGATTGCTGCAGTTATCAAAGAAGTTCAAAAGCAAGATTTGACTCATGTTGAATTAGCAAAAAAATCTAAATTACCACGAAGTGCAGTAACAGGAATTTTATCTGGAAGTTTACAAAAAATAACAATCGATCGAATTCTTCGCTTGGTCGAAGCCGTTGGTTTGTTGCCAGAACTAAGACTTCATAAGAGATCTGCTTAGAGCCAGATGATGAAGGTTCAAGTTGCCATTTGTCTGCCTCATTCAACCTATGGGCATCAGTCAGTTCATACTTCTCAAGAATAAGGCTTGGTGTCGCTTGAGATTTCATTGATCACCAATCTTTTTCTGATTTTTCTAAATGCTTACAAAGTTTTTCAAAAGCCTCTCTGAAGCTGCCAATGTTTGGAATTGAAGAGACAGCACTGTCCCAGCCTTTTTCTAGTCTTGAGGTGTTGATTTGCCTTATTTGTTCGATAAAACTTTTTGGCAATTCAGTTTCTCTGAATTCAAAACAATTCTTGATCGCTTTTTTCAAAGTTTTTGGATCAGCTTTCGGCAGAAATACCGCAAGGTCGTGGACATCTTTTGAGCGGGAATTTTCATCGCCATGGGAGATGAGTGCATGAAGCTTCTCAGCACAAATAGTTTCAATTGGATAGACCGACCAACTGATGTCCTCATTTCCCGAAAAAAGTGATGGGGTTTTTTGGGTCTGCGGTCCTGGTGTTATAGGATCACCAATCCCAAGGTCAAAATTGATGATCTGGGCCTTCTTAATATTTTTAAGCACCTCACCAATTCCTGCTCGATAGGAATGGCGAATACCACCATATTCGCCTTGAGTTGCCAAATCGACTTGGCTTTCAAAACGAAACCAAACGCCATCATTTAAATCAATCTGTGCCTGATCTTCAACCATTGCGAGAGTTTCTTCGATGTTTGATTTTACAAGCAATGCATCCAAGTCCACAGTATATCTGGGCGAGTTGTAGACTTTCAGGCCAACAAATCCACCCTTAAAGACGAGACGGTCAGCGAGCTTTTTGCTTGCTATCAATCGGGCAACCAATCGCTCAATCAAAAAGACTGTCTCGAGATCTCGAGGGTTGACCCCAATTTTTTTACTCATATCAATTATTTTTTGTCTGACAGATGTACCTTTTGCTTTCGTGGTCATTGTAGGGCTCCGATGATGGCTTCGAAGTATTTGGTCAAATAGGAATCGAGCCCAAGCTCTTTCGCCATAGTTCCAATTTTCTTGATGGTTGTTTGCTTTCTTTGAATAGCGACTCGGCAAGCATGAATGGCTGTTCGTTCACCAATTTTGGTGGCGAGCTTAAATGCCTCCATAATGGCCCGTTCAAGGGTCACGACTTTAAAGCCATTGCCGGAGACAATTCCTTTATCTAGGGGAATTTTTGTGCGAATGAGTCTGTAGGACCGGTGACGAGTCATTTTATGGGGTGGGACAAGAACCCATGTTTGCTTTGGTGCTTGTTCAATAAGATTGTAATGAAAAAGGGCCGAAAGGCCACCAATCACCGCATCAGAACCAAGCTTTGCACAGGCAATTTGAAAATCATATTCACGATCAAGTTCAGCTTCGGGATGTAGAAACACTCCTCGCTCTATTCGTTTGATTCTCTCTTGCTTGATGAGCTTTGAAAGACTTTGCTGGCTGATACCGACTTCATTGGCTTGGGCCAAAGTAAAGATGCCGAGCTTTTTAAGTCTTGCTTCTTGAGTCTTATTCATGCTTATAGGATTGCGTGAAATATCACATTTTTCAATATAAATGTGATATTTCACAACTTAATGGAGGGGTGTGAAAAGTAACATTTCTTTGGAAAAATGTCGCTTTTCGCTCAAAGCCCTAGCTAAAATGGCCAAACCTCACATTACCCCTCGATAATGTGGACTTTGACCCAAGGGCCTTTTCAGGATTTAATATTAATATGAAGCCCAACGAAGCCCAGTGTGAGGAAAATCAAGGGGTTAGAGGCGAAAAAATACCTCCACCAATTTTCGCAGAATCATGGGCATCGGGCCCTTGATTCTCATTTAAGTAACAATATCAAAAGCTTAGAAATAGCAGAGCTCAGAAGACAAATTCTTCGATATCATTTTTGCTATAGGTAAATAACCAGAGTTGCATATTCTTGTCGTATTGAGGCGTCGTATTCGGGCAAATGTCGTATTTGCTCGATCTAGATGAACCAAAATCAGAGTCTCAAAAGGTCTTTGATAAAATTGGTTTCGTGCGACTCTGTTGGCGAAACTGCATAAGCATAGTCTATGACCCATCTATACTTTGAATAGATTTCTGTAGATTTAGTTTTGTAAACCCACTTTGATATGTTTTCGCAAATTTTCTGTCGCTGATTTTCGGTAAAATCTTGGCTATAGAGATTATGAAAGTAGTGTACAAATAATGGGACATCATCTTGAAAGTAACCCTGAAACGGCTGCGCAAGATGCTTTTCCTTTGAAAATAAAAACTCTCCTGAGTAATTCTGCACTCCAAATGATAGATTAATTTCTTTAATCAATTCCTGGCGGCTCTTTGGACCATTTAAGGGAGTAAAAAGTTCTGGGAGAATTCTAGGATCAATTACAACCCTAGGAAATCTTGCGGATTGTTCAATTTCAAATGTCTTTACAAGGCCTTCGCCGACTACGTTTTGACCTGTAGATAATTGCCCCCAGGAAACACCGCCACGAATCCAAATATCATTTATTGCACAAAGTTGTTGAAACTTTTGAACGGCATGAAGCAAAAATCTCAGTCGTTTGTAATGCTCATACAGACTTGCTCCAGTAGGAATACTGAACACAATTGAGTCCGATAATGACATCTGATGTATAGGGTCATTCGGAAAAATGCCATGTGATCCTTGGGATATTCCATTTGCAATTGCAGATTGAATAAAAGTTATTGCTTGTGTGACCCGTTGCTGATCTTTGACCATTTTTCTGAATCCAAGGATATCTAAGAAGGCAACAAAGCATTGCTGGAACTGCATAAGGTTAACCTATTCCTTCAATGCACCATTTTTTTAGTTCTTCTAAGCCGTATTCTCTTCTGTAATCTCTCAAATGCTTAAGAGAACTCACAGTTAAGTATATTCTGTAAATTGTCCGACCTGTCTTTCCTTTACTTTTGAATGCAAGTTTTTTGACGATGTTAAACGGAACAATCCAAAACTCTGCATCTTGGACCGGTCCTCGCATGTAAAAAACGTGAGTAGGTGGTTTTACTTTCTTATCTTTCGGCAAAGAGAGATCAAAAACAGTGGCATCAGATTTAGACCTAGATTTACACTGAAATCTGATTTCTGTTCCATTCCTGCCTTTTGCAAGATAATCGACCGCAACGTCAACGACTGGCTGATACAACTCATACCCATTGCTCAACATAAGCGAAGCAAAATATAGTTCAGCAATCCTGCCCGTTGTAGATGACTCATTCCCATTAGATATAGTTTTTCCTTTTGATCTTCTTTTTTTTCTGGCCATTAACCCGCCTTCTTTGTGAGGTTAGCTAACTTATTCAGCAGATTTTTCTGGGCTAAGCCATTGGGGGCAAGAGTGGCAATACCAACCTCAATCCCGGTTTGTAAAAGAGGAGATATAATTTCAGTTCTTAATTTACTAAACTTCTCCCAGCTAAAATCTTCAATTAAATGTTCTTGAACTTTAAATTGGCCACCAACTGGTATTCCGTTATGAAAAACCTGGCCATACACCGAATACTTCTTGCAGTTCTTAAGAGGGCCAGCGTACTCGTCAACATTTTCGAAATATCGTGTCTGGAAATTCTTTGCCTCAGAGTCACTCCTCTGAAAAAGTATTTTAAGAAGAAAAATGTTTAATAAAAGCGATGCCATTGTTAAAACAAAACCAAGATAACTTAAAGATTCCATCATGCCGCCCCATCCTCAAAAACCTTTTTAAGTAGTTTTTTCTCTTCAAGATATTTCAAAAGTGAACTGGATTTTCTTTGTATTTCTTCGATGCTGCCAAGTTTTCTCGCCACACGGATGGCGGTGTCCTCTGAATCCCATTTCGTTGTGTTTATGTCGTAACCTTTATTCAGACAATATTCAGCGTAACTGCCGTACATTCGTGTGATCTGCCTTTTGAAGGCCATCAAGGTGCCACTGTAATTACGTTTGATTTTATAAACCTCATAAAGCTGCTCTAACGTGACCCTTTTGCTATCCGGTATTAAAGGGTCATAGGCCACGTCTTCTTCGTCAGTGAATAGTCCTGAACTTCTGGCAATGCCGATTTCATGAAAAATTTTAGAGACCTTCCTACATTCAGGATGGGATGCAAACTTACTCCAAACCTTTAAATCTCTATGAGCAAATAAAAATACCTTTGTGAGCGCCGTTAAATGTGTGAAATAGTCATCGAATGACTTTTTACAGATTGATGATGGATCTTTAACATCTGCTCTAAGTCCATGCCGTCGACATGTATCAACCAATTCCTTTGATGATTTGAACTGCGTTAGAGTACCGCTGT
This sequence comes from Pseudobdellovibrionaceae bacterium, assembly GCA_046315835.1. GTDB lineage: Bacteria > Bdellovibrionota > Bdellovibrionia > Bdellovibrionales > Bdellovibrionaceae > JAJTIC01. Next base: position 11,093 of record JBKCXY010000297.1, read on the forward strand.
AAGATGACAACTGCTTCAGATCTTTAACTGATCTAATAAGCTGGTCCATTATGCGATTTCCTCAGAGCCGCCTTCATCATGCTTTTGATGGAATAGATCATGGCAGTCAGTGCACAGAGTAACAAGATACTGCATATTCTCAGGTTTTCTGTGCCATTCGATTGTACCGTCGAACCCATGCTTTCGAACGATGTCTGCGAATTCATATGGAGGCATGTGATGTATTTCAAGATTCACTTGGCCATAAGTTCGATCGCAACCTTCAGGGCCGATGACCTTCTTACCTTGGCAAATATATTTATCTCTTCGTAAGATAAGATCGTTATATTGGCTTCGGCAAATTGATCGCAGCCGATTCAAATCATTGATTTCTTTAACTGCATCCATTGAATCAAGAGCATCTTTGTCGACCTTACTTTGGCCGACATACTCAACAGCATTCGATACTCTTTTCTTTATCTCTAAAAACATGGAGGTGGGATTATGAGGTTCGCCTACTTGTCGGATTACGAGAGGCTTTGTCTATCGGTGTCAATCGAGGAAATCGCTCGAGTTTATCCGAAGCTATCAGTGTGCCAAATTGAGAGGGATGTGTTTCATATGAAGTCCATGGATAAGGTATGGCAAAAAGCGATACGACGGCGATTGCCATGGAAACTCAGAGTCCTTATTTATCGTTTGAAAGCAGGGATGAGATTTTAAATGCGAGCCAATGTCTGGCTGCTTAACTTTTCATTTATCTATCGAGGAGTGACTTTTGCGGGAGACCTGGTTAGCCTCTGGGTAAACGGCTTGGGTTGAATTCTAAGCTTAAGCTGATGGAGGTCGAATGAGCCGAATTGCAGGAATCTTAATTGCCCTTGCTGGAGTCATACATATTTTACCGGTTCCAGGTGTGCTTGGTGGAAAAATGCTGGAAAAGCTTTATGGAATTGAAATTCGAGACCCTAATCTCCTCATCCTTTTGCAGCACAGGGCAGTTATCTTCGGGCTTCTTGGTATCTTTATGATTTACTCGGCATTCGTTCCGGAGCTTCAAAAAATTGCCATCATTGCAGGTTATGTCAGTGTTATCTCTTTTTTGCTTATAGCTTGGTCAACCGGTGGATACAGTGGTGCAGTGAATAGAGTTGTGATTGCTGATCTTTTTGCCCTTGCTTTTCTAATTGCAAGTACAGCAATTCATTTCTTCAACGGAGTTAAATAAAAGTTCACGGTCGCCTGATGCCGAGCTTTCTCAAGATTTGAGAAATTCCAGCCTCGACCGGATTTTTCTCCCTAAAAGGTCTTTTAACTAAGACCCCCTGACAGTTCGGACAGGAGTACTTCGTCAGAATTGTACAGGCTTCGCAAAAGGTACATTCATAAGAACAGATGAAACACACCGACATGTTGTTCAGTTTTTTGCAGCATTGTTGGCATTCAGTTTTCATCTTTAACATAGATCTTTTTTTACCTCGCATCTATGGGTCCGTCTACAGATTGATGCTTCTGGTCTCGTTGCACCACGAGGCAAAAGGTTTTTAATATTAATTAATAAGCCGCTGATGATTATTTGATGCCCAGATCTCGCAAGCATTTGAAACCACTGGAAAGTCATCGCCTCCACCAATTATCGCAAGCGAACCACCGTCCATTGGTGGTTCGCAAAGGCTTAAATTCATTCATCTTTTTTTTGCTGAAAAAATTGGTTCGTCTTTTGTTACCCCACCAGCTTGATCGTGGGGATTGAACCACTTACCAAAATTCTGTATTGATTGTATATGCAATTGCGCTATAGTTGCATATACAATCAAGGAGCCATTAATGAAAGTATTATATCTTGTATTTCACCCTGATCTTACAAAATCAAAAGTCAATTCAGTTTGGACCCAAGCTGCCCGCGAGGCAGATTTTACAGTGAAGGATATGTATACGCTTTATCCTAACTTTAAGTTTGATTTGGAAAGAGAACAAAAAGATTTACTTGAACATGATCGTATTGTTCTTCAATTTCCATTTTATTGGTACAGTTCGCCGGCATTATTAAAGCAGTGGCTTGATGATGTCTTAACTTTTGGATTTGCTTATGGGCCCAAGGAAATGCTCAAACTTACTGGTAAAGATCTCGTCCTTTCTGTTTCTGTCGGTGGTCCACAGGATTCCTATGTCCCTGGTGGTTATAATAACTTTACCGTTCCTGAACTCTTGAGGCCTTTTCAGCAAACGGCATTTTTGTGTCGATTGAATTACTGCACCCCTTTCTGGATGCACGGATCTGTGATTGCAACCCCAGAAAGTGCCAAAGAGTATGGTAGAAAGATGATTCAGCATTTAACTGACCCAAGTATTTCTGATATATGGAGTGTACAGAAAAGAATCTTTAAATCGATGGGGATTAGTTGAAGCACAAATTAAGCGCCTATTTCAAAAATTGTTTATATTTTACTTCAGGTTCTCTTTTTCGAAGGATGGAGAGGATGGCAAGCTCTATCTTCTCAGATATTGGAGTCGCACCAATCCATGCCTTCGTTTTAATGGCGCTTTCTGAAAGTAAAAGTCTTACACCGTCAGAAATTGCTGATGTGCTTGAACTTGATCGTTCGACTGTCACTAGACACCTCGAAGTACTTCAAAAAAAGGGATTCGTACACAAGATCAAGAATGGGAAACTCGTTAATGTGACCTTAACGAAACAGGGCAAGGCAATGCTATCAAAAATTGAGAAGGCCTGGGATGATCTTTATAAGAAGTACTGTAAAGAGTGGGGCAAAGCAGAGTCAGATGGAATTAACGATCAAATCTATTCATTTCTCAACCATTGAAAGCACGTTTTTTTAATCGGTTCTTTTCTATTTCAGAATAGTTCTTTTCTACCCAATTCCAGATAGAGCAAACTGTCTCTCCTAAAGAGTATCCTAGCTTAGTCAATCGGTACTCAACTCTGGGAGGAACTTCAGGATAAACCTTTCTTTCCACTAGTCCATCTCGTTCCATTTCCCTTAAAGTTTGGGTTAACATTTTTTGTGATATCTTGCCAACTTTTTTCTGAAGAGCAGAAAAGCGGATCGGTTCATCTCCAAGTTCTTCAATTACTACAAGAGTCCATTTGTCGGCAATCCGGCCAAGTGTTTCTCTTACCAGAATTTCTTTATCTTCTTTCGAGAGCTTTCCCAATAGTATCCTTTTGGTAAGTATGGCTCAAAAAGGTGCCTACTTTTATTTAGTTACCAAAGTGTATATTCTTATATTCATCAAAGGAGTTCAAATGAAAAAAAATGTTTTATTGACTGGTGCGAGTGGTGGGTTCGGTAGATTAATTGTCGAAAAACTTTTAAAAGAGGGACATGATGTCGTTGCGACGATGCGAGATGTCTCAGGTAAAAATAAAAAGCTTGGCGAGCAATTCACTAACCTTGGTGCGAAAGTTTTTGAGATGGATGTCACCAGTGACAAAAGCGTTTCAAAGGCAGTCGCTCAGATTTTGGGCAATCATAGAAAAATTGATGTTCTTATTAATAACGCTGGCGTTGGCGTTCTAGGACTGCAGGAGTGTTTTACAACTGAAGACTGGAAAGCGATCTTCGATGTAAATGTTTTTGGGGTGCAACGGGTTTGTAGGGAAGTTATCCCCCACATGAGAAAGAATAGAGAGGGGCTAATTATCAACACCTCAAGCTTGCTGGGTAGAATGACGGTGCCATTTTATGGGCCTTATAATGCTTCAAAGTGGGCACTCGAAGCAATGAGTGAAAATTATCGAACAGAACTTTCGCAATCAGGAATCGAGGTCTGCATCGTTGAGCCTGGTGGTTACCCAACGAGCTTCATTGAAAACCTTATGCGTCCCTCTGACTCAGCTCGATCAATTGAGTATGGAGATCTTGGTCAGATGCCTGAGGGGTTCTTGAAAGGATTTGAAGAGGCACTCGTATCTAATCCTGAGCAAGACCCCAGAAAAGTGGCTGAAGCCTTTTCTTCGCTTATCGCCCAGGACAAAGGGCAGCGTTCATTCCGAACTGTAATTGATAAAATGGGAATGGGTGTGCATATAGAACCTTATAATCAAAGTCTAGCACAGCTGACAGCTGGTGTTTATGGAGCCTTTGGTATTAGTCACTTGTTGAAAATTAGTTGATAAAATTTGGCGCAAAGATCAATAATTCAAAGTTCTTTGCGCCATAAACGAATCATCGTTTTAGTTCGTCAACAACCATCGCCCTGGGCCACTTTGACGCTTTTGATTCCTGAATAAGTTGGAACTGCGCCTTCTTAATGAGGAAGAGAATAGTGGGAAGTTTGCCTCTGGCGACGGCTGCAAATGCCAATATGGTTGCAATTTTGATCAGATAATTCATTTGTTTCTTCGATTTGTCTCTAGTTTAGACTGGTTATATTTTATGATTCCTCGTACCACTGAAGGACTCCACGATTTGCCATTCCGACTCGGAATCTTTTGGTTATTCAATTCCCTCGCAATGGCATTTCCAGATAGCCCTGTCTTGTGAAGTTTTAGGATTTTTCTGACAATGATCTGCTCTTTTGGGTCAATAAGAAGCTGCCCATCGAGATAAGCGTAGCCGTAGGGTGTGTGACCGCCGCGCTTGTTCTTTGTTTTATCAATCTTCGAGGCATTGCCATTGAGCGGATTGCGTAGTGCCATTCCTCTCTTTTTCAACGTTTCACGAACAGTTGTTTTAGAAATTCCTGTTCGCTCTTCAATATCTCGAATGGAGAAGCCGCTCTCGTAAAGTGGAGCGCATTTTTCGTAAATTCGTGAGGGTGTACGAGGGGAAAGTTCAATGAAATCGTGTTGGTAGAACGGTTCGTCTGTTGATACTTCAGCTCCACCAACCCGTTTCCAGGACGAACCCTGGTCCGGTGCTGATCTAAAAATAAAGGTCTCCCACTATCATCTAGCGGGAGACCTTCTTCCGCGTCTAAGGGGCTTTCTTCTTCGCCTTCTTGACCATAAATTTCGTAACGGACTCTATCTGGATAGACAGTGATTCGTTTCATCACGTCTTTAAGGATTTCTTTCTGCTCGCTCATCGGCAAAGTATCAAATCCTTTATTAAATTCTCGAAGTACTTTTTGAGCATCGTTCAGATTTATGGCAACTGCCTTCAATGCCGTTTTTTCATCTCGTAAAGAACTCATTTCGTGATCAATGGCTTCTTTCAGCTCTACTGACTCTTCGAGCTTTTGAGCCAGAAGTCTTCTGGAGCTTGTTCCAGCCTCAGCCATCGACATCATGATGCCGTCGATTTGCCTATCCAGACGGCGGCGATCCTGATCTTTACTTTGAATAAGGACATTTCCCCGTGGCACTACTAAATCCAGAGCAAGAAAAGCTTGAGAGTCGTGTTGTGGGTCTTGCCTCGGAGTATGGCCGATATGGCTATCGCAAAGTAACAGATCTTTTAAACGAAGAGGGATTCGCAGTGGGAAAAGACAGGGTTTATTCTATTTGGCGCCGCGAAGGACTAAAGGTTCCGCAGAGGCAACCGAAGCGATAAAGCTTTGGTTAGCGGATGGTTCATTGGTGTGACTTAGGCCTGATTATGGAAATCACGTTTGGTCTTACGATTTTGTTCATGAGCAAACCCGCGATGGAAGGACATTTAAAATCTTGAACATCATCGATGAACACATGCGAGAATGCTTAGCTGCACACGTTGCCCGAAGAATCAGATCACAGGATGTGATTTTGATCCTTGCTGATCTATTTTTGAAACATGGGATACCGAAGCACATCAGGTCCGATAATGGTCCTGAGTTTATCGCTAAAAAGTTAGTTGCGTGGATCAAAGTTCTTGAAGCTCAACCGCTGTTCATTGAGCCTGGAAGTCCATGGGAAAACGGCTACTGCGAAAGCTTCAATGGCAAGATGAGACAAGAGCTTCTAAACGGAGAGATTTTTTATTCGCTTTTGGAGGCAAAGATTGTGATCGAGCGCTGGAGAATCCATTACAACACGAAAAGGCCGCACAGTTCTTTGGGTGGAAAACCGCCAGCTCCGCAAACTTTTCAACCAACGCTCAAACTGGTTGCGCAGGATTTATTAACACAGTAAGTGGTAGCAAAACTCCCGGCTGGTCAGCCCCGACGTATTCGCTAACCTCGATGTTGCCTCGATCAGATCGGTCAAATACGCCAAAGCGCCCGAGCTTAAGCGAAAGAAACAGGCCGAAATTTTAATCCTGGATCGGCTCCCGATGTCTCAAATGCTTGATATGATGTGTTATAGCGAAAGTGCCAAAACTCGCGCCTTGTCCACTTTGAGCGAGTTTGGTATCAAAAATTCGGGCACAGTAAATCAGGTTTGGTATTTTGTGAACTCTCCGCAGCCCACCCCGAAAGAAGGATAGCTAAGTGGTTACGTTTGTTAAAGGCGACATCTTCAAATCTCCCGCACAGGTTCTTACGAATACCGTGAACTGTGTTGGTGTTATGGGTAAAGGTGTTGCCCTTGAATTTAAGAACCGCTATCCGAAAATGTTTGGCGACTACAAAGCAAAATGTGATCAGGGCAAAGTAAAACCTGGTCAGCCATATCTTTGGGAAGACGATGTAGTTCAGATTCTCAACTTTCCGACCAAGAGAAATTGGCGAGACAATTCTTTGCTTCAAGACATTGAAGACGGCCTTAAATACTTGGCTGGTTCTTATGAGCAAATGGGTATTCAATCTATCGCAATGCCAGCACTTGGCTGTGGGCTTGGCGGTCTTAAATGGTCGGAAGTTCAGCCATTGATTGTGAAGCACCTTGGGGCTTTGCCGGATCTTGATGTTTATGTTTACGAACCGCAAAATGTTGCTGCGATCAAAGGCGATGATCAAGGACTCGATTCCCACACGAAGGCGGCTCAAGAGAAAATCTCTGCAAGGCCGCGAGAGCTGTAATGGCAAAGAAGGAACGCAAAAAGGTTGTCATCGTTCGTGAACACCCGATGCATGTTCCAGTCAGCAAAAAAAATCCCACAGGTATTACTATCAGGGATCGCCATCCCAGGCGACTCGAAGGCACCTATCTTGATCGGGAAGAAATTGAATCCGTTTTCAAGACCTACGATCGTAAAGGTATAACCTTTCCCGCATCAAAGAAGTTGGGGCACAAAAACAGCGATAAATATGACGAGTTGATTGCTGTGTGGACTGATTATTTTAATAAAAAATTTAACGCTAATCCCCCACTGGATCCTGATGTCGTCAAAGCATTGATCGCAAGTGAGTCTGGATTTCGCGAAGATCCTCCAGAGAATAAGATAGCTTTCGGTATTGCTCAAATCACCTCTGAAACATTCAAAGCTCTTCAAGATCCAAAAGGTGAAGTTAAAGATTTTATCTTTAACGACATTCGCAAGAAAGACTTGAAATATCCGAATATCAACATCCCAATGGCAATTAGATGGCTTCATCGAAAGAAAAGGCTGGCCGAAGGAAAATTGGGTCGAGCCGCAACCGCCGAAGAAATTATTCTGGAATACAAAGGTTTACTAAAAAGTAAAAGTGATGAAAAGAAGCTAGCCCATAAGAATTTTAAGGAAAACTATGACAAGCTTAAAAATAAGTAGTCTCTTGTTCTTGAGCGTTGCTGCTTTGGCAGGTTGTGCCTCGTCGTCTTACAAGGTTGACGGCAAGGCTGAGGGGCGAACACAACTTTTGGTTACTTCGAACAGAGTGCTAATTGAATGCGAACCTATCACAAGTTACGAAGGTGACATCAAGGATCCTCATTTTTTCACGATATATGTACTGGACGAGAGCAAAACTGTTTTGACTGTTAGTCAGGGAAATATTTTAGGTAAAGAAGATTGCTCGAGAAGAATAAGTAAAATCGGCAAGATTTTGAAAAGTGGTAGTCAGATTTTTATTGGCGGCATGGGTGATTTGGACAAACCTCGCGAGATGTCGGAACAGCTTTATTCATTTCCCGGCCTTGGACTATTCCCTCAGAACGGGCGAAACTTGCAGTTCATGGTTGTCTGGAACGATAAGGGCCAGTGCTACAATGCGTATTCAGGTGATCAAGAACCGTGTCCAAGCGATGAGTTCCCGATAGCGAAGTAGTCGCTGGGGACGATTGGGGTTCGACTTGCCGAAGTTCGAGTCCACCATTTATCTCCGATCGAGTAATTTCAAACAGTTACGAAGCGGGGAAAATTTCTGTCGGGACAGAGATTCGATAACTTAGCGAAATCCTGTAATAGTGATTTCCCTACGTTTCCCGACTGAATTTGGACACTTTGCGGATTTGAATCGGAGGAAAGGCAATCTATGAAATCATCCATTTTTCTTTTTATGTTTGTAACATCCACTGTATTTGCCGAAATCAAGGTCAATTTGCACTTCACCCCAACAGCGAATTTAGTTTACCAGTTGGACTGCATAAGCAATGAGTTGCCACATTGTAGCCGAGACACTTATCAGGATTTGTGGAACAAGCAGTTTCTTAAAAACAATGAAGACCAAGCTCTGGTTAAATCATGGGGCGAGTTAGTGAATCGGTATAGACCAGAGTTAGAATTTGAAGAATCCAAACAGCGATTCATCACTGGTCGTTTTGAGGGAGTGAAATTGGCCACAAAAATTAGAATTGCCTCATTTCAGTCTAAAAGCATGGATGACTACTTCAACAGGCTGGATCTTGTAGTGGTTCCTAAAGACAGAGAAAAGTTTGAGAAAGTGATTCGCCATTTTTATCCCCGATTTGAAAAGTGGTGGCATGCGGTCGCTCTGCCCAAAGGCAAGGGGTTTGCCAAGCAGACAGAAGCATTACTGAAAAGACCCGACATCTCTAAAAAAATAAAGCAGTTTGCTGGCTTCTATGAGGTCAGTCTTCCCGACAATTACATTGTTCACGTTAATCTTTTTTATCGTCCAGATTTTGAAGAGGCCACCATTGGACAGCAGATTGAGAATTATTCAGTGGCAGAATTTTTGCCCACAGAAAAACCTGTGGACAGAATTGATGTGATCATTCATGAACTTTGCCATTTCTTTTTTGAGAATGCCACAGATGAGAAGTTGGCATCTATGCTAAGAGCTTTTGAAGCAATTGGAAAAGTTGAAGCAAGAGGAGCTTACAACCTGATCAACGAAACTTTGGCCACGACATTGGGAAATGGGTTGATCAACAAACTCACTATGGACAAAAAGCGATGGGAGAAATACTCCACTAAACCTCAATCTTTTTACAATAATTACCACATTGATAAAGCTTCCAAGGCCATACTGCCTTGGATGGAGGAATGGTTAAAAGAAAATAAAACTCTTTATGATTCTCAATTTGTGGAAAAATATATTTCTACACTTGAGCAAAATTTTAAGGATGAGTTGACCACTCCTAAATTACTTTTAAATGAGTTGGTCTTAGTGGCCGATAACAAGTTCAATGGCAAATTCAGAGACACTGTTAGGAAGACTCTCAGGGCATCTTCAATGTATACCAGTGAGGGCGACTGGGGAGACGAAAGAACCTTAAAGTCATACAGAGAAAATGCGAATCTAAGTGCTTTATTTATTGTTCACTCGTCCAACCTCAATCAACTGAAAGAAAAAAATGTCCTAGCAGCGAATGATTTTGATCCACTGAAAAAATATTTTCAGGAAAAAGGTCGGGTCATTTATTCATTTAAGCGAAGCCAGAATGCCCCAGCCTATGTGATCGTTGCCTCAAACTATGATGAAGCTCTAAAACTGGTGGAAAAGCTTGGGACTTTAAAAGAGGGATTCATTGGAGTTCTGAGTTTGTAGACTTTAAGAGTCGTTTCCTAACATTTCCTTTTATATCCCACTCGATTTCTTTAAAAAGGGAACGCTTAAGTTGGACATTGCTTGGAACCGCCAAGTGTGGCCAAGCGACCTCACCAAAAAGCTTCAATTAGAAATCGGTAAAGCCATGATCGCTAACGTCGCTCCAGATGTACAGGCCTGGCCAAGTTCAGTTCGGAATCACAAGAAGTTTGATGTGCGAACTGTTGTTCGGGGCCCTGGCTCATGGGGCGGACCAGGATTCATTGCTAAGACTGTTGTCGTTGCAGAGGCAGCAGCGAAGAAAATTGCGAACTAACGGTCATCCAATTCCTCATTAACATGACAAAAGACCTGAAATTAAGTATCCTAATTATGCTTAAAAATGTGAATTTACGAAAATTCGTAACAAAACAATACGATCAGATCCATTCAAATTAGTTACAAAATTTCGCTAATTTATAGTTGGTTATTGCCGATAGGAGTATTATCATGGGAAATAGAGGTCGTGAGTTTGATCGGGGTAAAATTGAAAGTATCTCGTTTAAAAAGGCCCTCAACTTTAATGGCAATTTGATAATGAAGGCGGTTATCGAAATTGACCATATTAACCACGGCCTCAACAAGAAGACTGGGGAATTGAATCCCAAGAAGAGGACAAATTTTAGCACGCCGGACATTGAGAAGTTTTTAATGCTGCTGGATGGTGAACATATTGTCGCCAGAAGCCATAAGGGGAGGATTTCTCAATTTGAAGTTAGGGTCGATTGCCCCGTTAAAGGAAGATTTTTTGGCAAAGAGTTTATTTTGATTTTTGATACGGACTACGACAAGCCAGATCAAATGCATACGATCACACTTTATCCTGGATGGTAATATGAAGTATTCAAACAAAGAAATTATAAAAAGGGTCGAGAAGGCTCAGCGACATAAAAAGCGGCTCACTCACATTACAGATAAGTCCAAGCTATCGACTGAAGAGAAAATGAAGCTAAGTCTGTGCAAGCATTTCGTGCAGTTTGCAAACAGCAAAAAGTTGAAGCTTAAAGACGTTGCAGAAATGATTGATGTTCCGATCCAAAGGCTTTCGGAGATAACAAATTACAAAATCAATAAGTACACAGTCGATCAGCTTATTAAGAATCTGTCGCTGTTGGCGGAGCACGATGCACAGATCAGGGAGTATCTTGTTTTCTTGGAACAGGCTACTGAGTTGCCAGCACTCACTGTCAATGAAACCAAGCGGCTGACTAGGGACATCCGAGATGCTGCAATTCAACACGCCAATCCGTAAATGATAGGGTGATCTCCTTGGGCTTCCCGTCGTATCCCTCGTCATTTTCCTAAAATGCATCGACCACAAATGGACTTTACTTGGACACTTGAAAATTGATTGGGTAATATCAATGATTGGGAAGGCGAACTCTGCCTCCACCATTTTGTACACATATTATGTGTACAAATCCATTATTTCATAGTACCATTGTGCTATGATTTTTGTTTGGGATGATAAAAAAACCAAGCCAATAAGAAAAAACACGGTGTCTCTTTTGAGGAGGCTGAAACTGTATTTTACGATAATTCTGCAAGACTCATTGCCGACCCTGACCACTCGGATGATGAGGATAGATTCGTTCTTCTTGGCATGAGTTCCGAGACAAACTTGCTCGTTGTGGTTCATGTGTATAAAGAAAACGACGAAATTATTCGGATTAATTCCGCGCGAAAAGCCACTAAACACGAACAAGCAAAATGCAAAAGGTGATTTATGAGAAAAGAATATGACTTTTCAAAATCCGTTAGAAATCCTTACGCAAAAAAACTAAAATCCAGAACTACAATTCGTTTGGATGAAGACATTATTGAGTACTTCCAAAAATTGGCTGATAGGTCCGGAGTGCCTTACCAGACTTTGATTAATCTTTATTTGAAAGACTGCATGGAAACGGGACGACAACCAGATATCAAGTGGAAAAAAATTGGCTAAATTTTTTGGAGTAGTGATGGATAAAGACAAAATAGCAAAGGGAAAGTGTTTATGTGGAGCTGTGAAACTGAGCTTCAGTTTTGAGAAGAATACTTTTGATGCCTGTCATTGCGGAATGTGTAGAAATTGGGGAGGAGGACCAGCCCTTACTGTTGATGCCGGAAAGGATTTAAAATTCACTGGCCAAGAGTTTATCTCTGTCTACAACTCTTCTGACTGGGCGGAGCGAGGTTTCTGCAAACAATGCGGAACCCACCTATTTTACCGCCTTAAAGAATCTGAATTCTGCAATCTCCCCCTTGGATTGATTGAGTACACAGAAGGTTTGAAATTTCACACACAAATCTTTATAGACATGAAACCTAAGAATTACAGTTTTGCTGAAAAAACTGAGACCATGACGGAGGCAGAAGTACTTGCAAAATATTCTGCTCCGTAGTTTTTAATGTTAATTGATAAGGAGAGTGGGATTGATTCGGGTCCTTAAAGAAATTTCTGTTGGTGGATTGTCGAAAGAAGAATTGATGAGTCGATTTCTAGAAGCAGACATTCAATTTAATGAATATGCGAAAGTACTTTTTGAAGACCCAGCCTTTTTTCCCAGTGAACACTCTTCAAGTGCTCAGCTTATCAAAAACTGACTCATAATCCTGTCCCTGCAGCAGAACGCCGTCCTCTAACTACCTAACTCTCTAAAGAAAAATGGGAATCGGACGGAATTTTTGTTTCTTGCTTTGCAAGAAACAGAAATCACCAACGAACACGCTGATTTCATGGATATTGGTTGGATTCGTTGAGGCGGTAGCGAAGACCAGGGACAGTATTTTGAGTCAGTTTAAGGTTAAAAAAAAGCCCACCTCATAGAGATGGGCTTTTTCAACTGAAAGTCTAACTTCAGATCCTTAAGTAAAATTTCCTGAACGAGCCATCAAAGCTTGGCGATTCTTTACGATAATTTCTTTACCATTCAAATCAATGATGCCTTCGTTTTTAAACTCTGTCAGATGACGAGACAAAGATTCATTGATCGTACCTGCCAATTGAGCGAGCTCGTTTCTTGTCAAACGTAAGTTCAACGACAGACCTTGAGTGGTCTGAGCTCCAAACTTATCAGCCAACAAAAGAATCTGATAAGCGATGCGTTCTTGCACAGATGCCAAATAATGAAGCTGCCCTACGCTTTCGTTGTTTTCGAGGTCACGGATCATTTGCAGAAGAACCATCTTCATCACTGAATTTGGTCCATTCATGATCTGGTGAAAGGTCTCTTTCGAAAACACATGGATCTCAGAAGCTCTCAGAGTTTTCGCAAAAAATTGGTAGTTAGTCCCTTTAATGAGTGCTTTGTATCCAAAAAACTCTCCGGGGGCGACCACCTTATTGATGTACTCAGGGGAAGCAATCCTTCCACGTGTTAAGCGGCGATTGACCACCGTCTTCACTGCACCTGACTTCAAAAAGTACAAACCACGAGGAGCTTCGCCTTCTTTGAAGATCAGTTCGTTTTCTTTTAAATGAAGAACTTCAATGGGAGCGTCCCAAGCTTGTGCTGATTGTTGAGCTGCACTGGGAGTCAAATTCGTCACAAAACCATGAGTTGCTGTATCTCCGTAGATCGACATTGCCATTTTACACCTCCAAATTACAAAGTTTAATCTTTGATGAACTTAGTCTAGCTCAAAACGTGAGCTAAACAAATTAGATTTTATGATAGGTGCTTATCGCTTTTATAGATGGATTTTGCTTATTGGCCTAAATATATGAATTAATTGCATTTTTAGTAGCTTGACCTTACTCCCTGACAAACTTAGATTAGCCACCAAATCATTTAAAATAAGAGGCAACTTTATGTGTAATTTCAATAAGTTGAGTGCTTTCGCTGCGGCTTTTTTATTTTTTTCTCTCTGTCAAGCGTCAAATAAAATTGGTTTGGTCCTCGATAAGGGCGGGAAAGACGACAAATCCTTTAACTCTGCTGCCTATGAAGGGGCCATGAAGGCACAAAAGGAACTCGGAATTGAACTCAAGTATGTCGAAGCCATGGACTCGAACGCTCTGGAGAATCTCCATCGATCCTTTGCCAAGAGGGGTTTTGATTTGGTGATTGGCGTCGGTTTCGCGCAAACTGAAGCTGTCAACAAAGTGGCTGCCCAATTCCCGAAAACCAAATTTGCCTTGATCGACGGTGAAGCGAAACAGCCCAACGTCAAAAACCTGCTTTTTGAAGAGCATGAAGGTTCCTTTGTTGTTGGCGTGATCGCTGCCATGGCTTCCAAGTCGAACAAAATCGGCTTTATTGGTGGAATGGATATTCCCTTGATCCGGCGATTCGAATTGGGATTCAGAGAAGGATTAAAATATCAAAATTCTAAAGCCACCCTGGAATCCAATTACATTGGAGTCACGGGTGAAGCATGGAATAACCCCGCCAAAGCCAAAGAGTTGGCTCTCTCTCAATTTGCAAAAGGAGTTGATGTTGTCTTTGTGGCCGCTGGGGCTTCAGGCACTGGCGTCTTCGATGCTGCCGAAGAGAAGAAGAAGCTGGCGATTGGCGTGGACTCAAACCAGAACTGGATGAAGCCAGGCTTTATTCTGACTTCCATGATGAAGCGGGTTGATGTGGCGGTTTACGAGACCATCAAAGAGATTCATCAAAACAAATTCACAGGGGGAACAGTTCGCTTTGGACTTAAAAACTCTGGGGTGGATTATTCTTTGGATAACCATAATAAGAACCTGCTGACGCCCGAAATGAAAAAGCGAGCTGATGATATCAAAGTTCAGATTTCGTCAGGGAAAATTAAAGTCAGTGATTTTTATAAAGTAAAGAGATAAGTCTTGGGCGTGAAAGAACTGGTCCGGCTCCAAAAAATAAATAAAACTTTCGGAGCTGTTAAAGCCGCTAAGGACGTTTCTTTTGTTGTTCGTGAGGGCGAGATTGTTTCACTGATTGGCGAAAACGGCGCTGGCAAGTCAACGGCCGCGAAAATACTGTTTGGCCTTTACAAGCCTGATTCGGGGCAAGTCTATTTCAAGGAAGAACCCGTCGAGCTCAAGTCCCCTGAGGATGCGGGAGCTCTGGGGATCGGCATGGTCCACCAGCACTTCATGCTCGCGCCAGCTATGACGGCCCTGGATCATATGATTCTTCAAAAAAAAGATCTGGGAGATTTTCAAAACCTCAATCGAAGTGCCCTCCGCCAAGAGCTCAATGAGCTTTCCCTGAAATTCAAAATGCCAGTGGATTGGGAAGCTCTCGTTGAGGATTTGCCTGTGGGAGTCCATCAGAGAATTGAAATTTTAAAAGCTCTCGCCGCCGAAGCGAAGCTTCTGATTCTGGATGAACCAACCGCAGTCCTTTCGCCCCAAGAAATTGACCTGTTTTTAGAACGCCTTCTTGAACTCAAGAAGCAAGGTTACACGATCATTCTCATCACTCATAAGTTGCGCGAAGTTCTCAAAGTCTCAGATCAAGTTGTAGTGTTTCGAAGAGGCGAAGTGGTGGGGCAGTATCCTGCAGCTGGGCAGACCCTTGATTCTCTCTCAGAACTCATGGTGGGACACCGAATGCCCGAACTGAAAAGCCTTCCCCAGCCCCCGGGAGCACCCCTTCTTTCAGTAAAGAATTTATCCTACGGACCTCTCAAACAGATCGAATTCCAACTGCGAGAAAATGAAATTGTCGGCATTGCCGGAGTCGAAGGCCACGGGCAATCTGAGCTTTTACGCGCTCTTCTTATGCCTCAAGACTGCGGGCTTGTCGGATCTCAATACGAATTTTTGAGAACCCCTGTGGGACAGTTCCCAACATCTGCGATTCTTGCCAAGGGACTCAGCTTCATCGGAGAAGATCGTCATCATCAAAGCTGCGTCCTTGAGATGGATCTCTCTGAAAATTTTCTCTTTGGACAAGAATCTCATTTTTCAAACTTTGGGTGGATCAATAAGAAGTCCCTTGAAAAAAAGACGCTGCAAATGATGGAAAAATATGATGTTCGTCCTTTGGGCCCTCCGGACCTCCCCTTTCAAAGTCTCTCTGGTGGGAATCAGCAAAAATTTGTTGTTGGTCGGGAGCTCTCTCAGCGACCTCGTGTACTGATTGCTGCGCAACCCACACGCGGGGTTGATATCGGGGCCATTGACCTGATTCATCGAGCCCTTCTCGATTTCAAAAACCAAAAAAATACAGTTCTTCTGATTTCGAGCGAATTGGAAGAGCTGCTCAAAGTTTCTGATCGAATTTTTGTTCTCCGTGAGGGAGAGTTTGTCGCAGAATTTTCGAGAGCCCAATTTGACGAACAAAAAATTGGTCAAGCCATGCTGCGAGGAAGATCATGAGAGCTTTTTTTGGTTTTCTCTTTGGTCTTTGTCTCAGTTTAGTTTTAGTCGCCTGGATTGGTGAAAACCCTCTTTTTGTTCTTGAAGTTCTTTACCGTTCAGCTTTTGGCTCTAAATATGATCTTGGTTTAACACTCTTCTACACGACCAATTTGATTTTCACGGGGCTCAGCGTAGCCGTTGCTTTCCGAGCCGGCCTGTTCAATATCGGCGCCGAAGGACAGCTTCATTTTGCGGCTATCATGACGGCTTGGCTTGGAATTTCCTTCGCCACATTGCCCATGGGAATTGCCCTTCCGCTCGCTTTTCTCGCCGCCACTGGTTTTGGATTTTTGTATGGATTAGTTCCCGGAGTTCTCAGGGCCTATCGCGGAAGCCATGAAGTGATCGTGACCATGATGATGAACTTTGTGGCCGCTGGTATCGCGAGCTATTTAACTCTGAACGTATTAAAGAATCCAGATTCACAGAACCCGGAAACTGCCCCTGTCGGACTTGGATTTTTTGATCCAGCAAGAGATCTCACCCATCAGTTTTTTGATGGAGCCCCAGTCAATTACACGTTATGGATTGCTCTTCTGTTAGCTCTTCTTGTCTTTCTCTTTCTTTCTCAGACGACAGCCGGCTATCGCTTGAGGGCTGTGGGGCTGAATGCAGCAAGCGCTCGATTTTCTGGGATTGATAGTCAAAAAATGCAAATGCTTGCGATGGGGCTTGCAGGGGCTCTCGCAGGATTTGTGGCGCTGAATGAAATCACTGGCTCTGCTGGTAAATATCGAATTGGCTTTTCAGCAGATTATGGTTTTGTGGGAATCGCTGTCGCTTTGATGGCGCGGAATCATCCCTTAGGGATTTTGGTCTCAGCTTTTCTTTTTGGCGCTCTTCAAAAAGGTGCCGCTGATTTAGACTTTGAAACTGAATTGATCACCAGAGATTTTGCTCGAGTGATCCAGGGAATTGTGATTCTGTTTGTCACCGCATTTTACTTTATTGATTTCAGGAAACTGACACGAAAGTGGAGGTCATCATGACTGGCCTACCTTGGGTGGATGAGCTGATCTCCTTATTGCTCGCCACTTTCAGAAGTGCCACACCTTTGATCTTTGCGGCACTTGGAGGCTTTTTCAGTGAGCGCTCTGGAACGGTGCAAATCTCCCTCGAAGGCCAAATGCTCATGGGAGCACTCACCGGAGCCGTTATTGCTCTTCAAACGGGAAATCCCTACCTCGGATTTATTGGCGGTGGTCTCGCCGGAGTTCTGGTCACATTGATTTTTGGATTCTTCTCTTTAAAGCTTCGCCTTGATCAAATTGTCTTGGGTACTGGAATCAATATTTTGGCGATGGGTATCGCCCCCTTTGTCACAAAAGTGTTTTTTGATTCCACAGGCTCAACACCTTCTCTGCCGGCAGCTGCGCGGTTTACCTTTGAGCCGATGCTGCTTTTGGTGCTTTTGATCCCTGTGATTCTTTGGTGGTACCAACGAACCAAGTCTTCTCTCTACGTGCAGTTCTCGGGTGAGAATCCCACGATTTTGAGTTCGCTCGGAAAATCTGTTCTCAAAATTCGCCTCTGCTCGCTTGTGACCTGCGGTCTCCTCGCGGGATTTGGCGGAGCCAGCTTATCGCTTTTTCTTGCGTCTTCTTATTCACCAAATATGACGGCAGGTCGGGGATTTATAGCCCTTGCTGCACTGATTTTTGGAAAATGGAAACCAGGGCCCACCATCGCCGCATGCTTGTTTTTTGCTTTTATTGACTCTCTTCAAGTGCAACTCCAAGGTTCGGGGTTGCCTGTGCAGTTCATTCAGATTCTCCCCTATATTGTGACCGTGGTTGCACTTGCAGGATTTTTTGGAAAGTCGCGAGCTCCGGCAGCGATTGGTAAACCTTTAGAAGAATCAAAATAGTTTTAATTCACAAAGGAATATAAAATGAGATTTTCCAACGAGACCAAAATTAAAATTGTACTCACCCTCATTGCCGTGGGGGCCATCATGGCCTTTCAAACCCGTGCCTGGGCTTGGGGTGGTCGGGGACACCACGTTGTTTGCCAAGCGGCCACGGCTCTCGTGCAAGAAAAAGGGCTCAAGGAATTTTTGGCAAAGCGTCCTCACACGATGGGGCATCTTTGTAACGTTCCTGATATTTATTGGAAGTCCTTAGGAAGCGAAGCTAACAAAGTCGGCAACCCCACACACTATGTTGATCCTGAGATCCTGGGAATGACTGCAGCGACTGTGCCTCTGGACTTTGCAGAACTCGTGCAAAAGTATCAGGGCTCTGACAACCTCTTTGAAAAAGGAAAGAAAGTTTTTTCAGTTGCCGGCGAATTCGGATCCAATTGGTGGCGTGCCGATCAGTTTTTTAGAAGAGCCACCGCCAACAAAGAGCAGTGGGCTCAGGCCACACCTCCCAAAGAGCGAAACCAAGAACAAGCTGAAGATTTTCTTTTCAATAAACTGAGTTATGATTTCATGTTGAATCTTGGCCTGATGGGTCACTTTGTCGGCGACAATGCTCAGCCCTTTCATGTCACTGCAGATTATGACGGATGGGCCGCTGGTCATGGCGGAATTCATTCCTACTACGAAGATGATGTCGTCGTTAGTCTTCCTTATACTCTTGAAAAGATGGTGGTGGAAAAAGGAAAGACCCTGCAAAAGCAGAAGCCCCAGTTTCTCACCGCCCCCAACACGCTCGAAAAAATGAAAGCGCTGGGAGTTCTTTCCTTTAATGATATGAAAGCTGTTCTGAAGCTGGATCCTGTTCTCGAGAAGTCAGTGCTCAAAGAAGAAAAGGGCATGAAAATCAAAACGGTTGCCAAAAGGAAGCCGGCCTCTGAAGTGGCTAAGAAATTTGAACCTCTCGTTGTCACTCACATGGCGCGAGCTGCGGCTTTACTGGCTCGTCTTTGGGATGAAGCTTATGTTCAAGTCGGAAGACCGCCTCTTTCAGAATATAAATCTTTTAAATATCCTTTCACTCCCGACTTCGTGGCTCCTGACTATCTTCCTGAAGAAAAGAAAAAGAACTAAGGATAATACCTGACGGTTGAGCCGTCATGAATGAGGGAGAGCTGAGATTTTCCAGCTGGTCCCTCGGGGCCTTGAGGACCTTTCCGCAGTCCCCACTCACACCAGAGAGTAGCTTCCCGTGCAGGCCCTCTCCATTTCTCCTTGGGACTGATCTCTAGCGTGCCTCGGCCACCATTCCCTCCGGTGCCAGGAATCACTTGAACGAGCAAAAGTAATTCTCCAGGGACTTCCGTTGCGATTTGAAAGCGTGCTGAATCGCCCCCAGGAAAGCCAGTTCCGCCAGGAGATTCTGGCATCCATGTATCGCGTGTACAAACATCGGAAACTTTCAATTTTGGAATGTCGGCAGGAAGGCCAGCTCCCCCATGTTCACCATTCATCAGCAAAGCCAGAGCACCTGAGATTTTACGAGCTTTTAGCTTAAACACTCCACCGTCACGTCCCACCTGACCTTGAGGTGCAGACTGTCCTTGGGGAAAAGCCAGTACTTGAGCCCCTGGTGAAACATAAACACGGTCAGCACTCCAATCGACTTCAAATTGATTGATTTGAATACGAGCCTTTGACCCTAAAAATATGCGGTGGAACTGAGCTGTGATGGGATGATTCACTGGCAGATCACCTTCGATCACAAAGTCCACAGGGATTTCAACTTCATAAGATTGTAACACTCTTTGGAACTGATCTGTTTCTTGATAGAGATAGGATTGACCTGAAAC
>JBKCXY010000298.1:0-1420 GCA_046315835.1 Pseudobdellovibrionaceae bacterium
GTTTTGGCAAAAGGATTTCTCGCCTTCAAGTCACCTCTCATAAATTTCAAACGAATCGCTGAATTTTCAGCAGTGGTTTGCGGTTCGATGGTGACGAGCGTGTTTTCTGAAAGATGAATTTCGGTTTGCTCATGCAAATACAGCGTCGCTGTGGACTGTGACAGAGTGAGGAGAGAATCGTAGAAATAAAGTGATTCGCCTTTTTCAGCTTCGCTCCAGACGAGAGAGTCTTTGTCGCGGATTTTGAGATCGTGATTAAACTCGCGAACAAAGCCTGCGGGAATTTTTCCTGATTGAATTTTGCTTTGACTGCCGGGGAGCCAACCCATATGTGAAACAAGCCAGAGCACTTGCGCCAGCAGCGCAAGACTCACAAACCACAGCAGTTTGCGATCGCTTCGTTTTTCACGGTTAATAGCTGTTTTCACTCATGATTTATCGGAGTGAAGGGGTCTGTGTGAGGAGGCTAGTTTTGCGATTTTGAAACAGGACTCTGGTCCTGCAGAAAAGTAGAAACCCGCTCTTCTCATCATTCGTGAAAGAAAAGCGGGTTAAGGGGAATGAAACCTATTTTTTAGAGACATAAAACACTCCTTCCAGTTGCGAAGTTCCCTTCGGCGTACTGCAATGCTTTTTGGCATTGCTCCTCTGGCAGTCTGGCTGGCATTGAGCTTTGTTATTCTAGCTCAGAAGCCCCTCTAGCTTTGCGCCCCCGGGTTTCCCGCGGGTTTGCCTTTGGCAAAGGAAGGATCAACATCCTACTTAGATTTCGCCGTGGTACCTCTCTTTCAAGTTAAGTCTTCTTGATTGATCTTCACGATGACCGCTTTAGCAATCCTGGTGAAGCGTCGTCACTTTGGTTTAGGGTCAGCAAGGAATTTTGCCTCTGCATTTTTCCTTATAACGTGCCATCATCCAGTTTCGACCGCAAAAACAACTGCGATCCGAGAATCAGTTTATCAAGACCAAGGCCCAGTTCCAAATTTTTGTGATCAGATTCTCGAAACCAAACGAGCTTCATTCAAAATTGGTCATCCCACCTTTTCAACCTGAAACACTGTCTCAGATTAAGACGTTATTTTGGGGGGTTGAGTGATTGGGGTATCGAGGTTGAGTGATTGGGGTATCGGTCACGGAGATCGTGCTCGACTTGTTATATGGGTGGTGGACGTGGCGCAGACGGTGGGTATCGGTCACCTCGAGGGCATAGATGTCGAATTGGTAAATTGCGTGAGTTTTAAATTACTTATGTTTGGCGGAAGTCTCGGCTATGAAATTAAATAACTGACTCAAAATCCTGTCCCTGGTCTCTGCTACCGCCTCAATGGAGCCAACATTTACTTACGAAATCTGCGTGTTCGTTGGTGATTTCTGTTTCTTGTAAAACAAGAAACAGAAATTCCGTCCGATTTCCTTTTTT
>JBKCXY010000299.1:0-6020 GCA_046315835.1 Pseudobdellovibrionaceae bacterium
TCTTCAAGGCCAACTCAAGGTCGAAAGCGATCTGAAATTCAAAGGGACTAATTTTGAAAAATCAAAAGCAGACGTCTTGGGTAAAAATTTGGAGATCAATCAATTTCGAGTGGGAGATATTAACTTCGCTGTGAATTTCAATCAAAGTTCCATCGAAGTTCCAGAAATTCAACTGACCAATTCGGCAGGCCTGCTTGATCTTAAAAAACTGCGGATCAGTTTAAAAGATGGAATTGAGCTTGAACAGGCCCAAGTGAAAACAGATTTTATTGATTTGCATGAATTTCTGAAGCTGCTCGGCGTGGGCGACCTCCCTCTCGAAGCTTTTCTCGAAGCTGACTTTGATTGTGCTGGTCCTTTGAGGCCCGCTTTTAAGATCACCTGCTCCGGGGGCTTTACTGGATCTGAACTTGAAGTCCGCTCAGGTCCTGGAATTAAAAATACAATTGTTCAAATTTCATCTTACGGAGCTCAGGGGACAGTGGAGATTGACTCACAGAAAGTGAGCTACCAAGCCAAGCTGCAAATCGCTGACGACCAAGGGCTGAGCTCTGGAGAAATTAGTTTTCAAGACGGATTTAAAATTAACTACTCTGCAGAAAACTTTAAACTTGAGAATTTCAAACATTTGGCTGGCCTGCAGTTGCAAGGCCTCAGCAAACTCAGTGGGCAAACCGAAGGCAATTCATCGACGGCAACATTTTTTGTCGATCTCCAAGGTCGGGATGTTCTCTTTGAAGACTTCTACCTGGGTGAGGCTTCAACCAGAATCAGCTACAAAAAATCTCTTCTCTCGTTCGAAAAGCTTCAAGGGCTCGTCGATAAAACGAATTATCGCGGAGATCTTCAAGTGAATTTGAAAGAGGGGACCATTCAAGGCACTGCCAATTCAGACCTCTTTGAAATCTCTTCCGTTCTCAAAGTCTTTGAGAAAATCTTTCAGTTGCCTTTTGAAATGATGGGAACAGGTCAGTTTACTACCCGATTCTCTGGCCCTCTCAGATTAGGTGCTCTCAGCTATGATCTTGATGTCAACCTCAACTCCGGGGAAGCTCTAGGGGAAAGCTTCGATCGCGTTGAATTTCAAATTTCTTCAAATGCTGGGAACGCCAAGATTAAGAAAGCATTCCTCCAAAAAGGCAAAGCTCGAATTTCACTCAGCGGCTCCAGTGATCCTCGCGGAAATCTTGATTGGAAAGTGTCCAGTGATCAGCTCTATCTCGAAGAGTCTGAGAACATCAATCGCTTGGGCGCTGGAATCACAGGCCTCATCAAGTTTGACATGACCCTCAGAGATCATATTTTAAAGCCACTTCTTGATCTGAATCTCGAAGTCTCTCAGCTTCTGCTCAATGAACAAGAGTTTCCAAGCTCCCAGTTGCAACTCAGAACCACGTCAGGATCATTGACAGGTACAGCTGATCTCTTCTCGGGAAAGCTCACGAGCTCTTTCCACTTTCCTCTCAGCAATCAAGGGCACTTTGAACTCGACATGACTGCCAACAATTGGAACTTTACGACGCTCTTTGCCTTGATTGGTGGAGCCGATCTTTTGAGCGACTACCAAGCTGGCGTCACGGGGCAAATCAAGCTCCGCGCAGACACTGGGGGCGTCTTTCAGTCCACCGGTTCGGGCCGAATTCAGAATCTCTTTCTGAAAAGAGGAAATCTCTCTGTTCAGAACCAAGGCGAAATGCGACTCACGATGAATCAGGGTGTGGCCCAGCTCGAAAACTTCAAAGTGCTAGGAGACAATTCTTCTTTGGAAGTTCTTGGCGATGCGATTTCTGAGCAGAGTTTAGGACTGACCATTCGCGGGCAGACTCAACTTCGCCTGTTGCAAATTTTTGTTCCTTTCATCGAAGATCTCTCTGGGCAAGCTCAGCTCAATATGAAAGTTTCGGGTCCCCTGCTCAAACCCCAAGTCCTTGGAGATGCACAAGTCAAATCTGGCTTTGCGAAGCTGAAAGGTTTTCCTCATCCTTTTGAGCGAGTTGAATCTCTTGTCCAGTTTTCACAAAACAAAATTGTGATTTCGTCATTAAAAGGATTCATCGCCGGAGGAACGCTTCAAGGGGATGGAAATATATCGATCGAAGGCCCACGCAATCTACCCACACGAGTCACTGCGCGCCTTGAAAACGTGACTTTCAATGTGCCTGAACGAATTCGTACCAGCGGCCGAGCCGATGTTGTTTTCTCAGGTCAATGGTTTCCCTTCACCCTTTCAGGTTCCTACCGCGTGAACCAAGGATTTATCGACAAAGAATTTGGTGGAAGCGAATTCTCCGGCGGGCTGAAACAAAGTAGCTATTTGCCCAAAGTGATTTTACAAAGTGCCTTTGAACCACTCCTTCTGGATTTGAATGTGATTCTGGATCGTCCTCTGCAAATCAAGAACTCGTTGATGGATGGCCAAGTTTCGGGACAACTTGCCGTCCGAGGCCCACCTGCGAATCCTTTGCTTTTTGGACAAATCAACATTGAGAAAAATTCTAAGCTCCTCTTTAGAGATACGCCATTTGAAGTGTCCTCGGGGACAATCAATTTCAAAGACACTAAAGAAATTAATCCCGAGTTGTATATCTCTGCACGTACAAGAAAAAATGAATACGATATTAATCTTCTTGTTCAAGGAACTGCGAAGGATCCTCTGCTGCGCCCTTCGAGTCTCCCCGCCCTTTCAGAAAGTGATATTTTTTCTCTCTTAGCCTTAGGGATTACCTCTGCTGGGCTTGAAAAAAGAATCGAGTCCGCTCAGCAAGAATCCAGCGTATCTACGGCCGTCGTTGGCGACATTCTTTCGAACACGCCTCTTGTTAAATCAGTGCAGGAGCAAACGGGGTTCAACATTCAGATCAGCTCACAGTACGATGACACGAAAAACGTGGCTGTTCGTAAATACACCGTGAGCCGCAAAGTCACAGATCGGGTGAATGTTTCAGCCAGTCGACTCGAAGGCGCTCAGAAATCTAACGAAGTCAAAGTGCAGTACCAACTGAATAGTAACTGGTCTACCGTCGGCACCTGGGAAAGCAAACAGCCGAGCGAAGAGACACAAGATTTAACGAACACTCGAAGCGAAGAGCAAGATAGCACCCTGGGTCTTGATCTTGAGTTCAAACGGGAGTTCCGATGAAAAAACTCATCATCGTTCTACTCCTGAATTTGATGAGTCTCGCGGCTTTGGGGCAACAAACTTTAGATTTAAGCCGACTCTCCCCTCAGACTCGAGATAGTCTTTTAAAAGAGTTTCCTCAATTTAAAGAAGGTCAATTTGACCTGTCCGATTTGGACTCTCTTCTAAAATATGTGATCGGCCAAGAAGCCTTTGATAGTGCTCAAATCACTTACAACGAAAGCACGCGGCAATACTCGTTGAATGTGGGCAAAGTCCGAAGAATTTCTAAAGTGTCTATCCTCGGAGTCGATGAACTTTCAGAAGCTGACATTCGCCGAGAATTCACTGTGAATGAAAAGTCAATTTTTGAACAGGCTCAAATCATCGAAGCCGCCGAGAGAGTCAAAAATTACTATATTCAAATGGGCTTTCCAAACCCTGTTCTTGATTTAGAATTTCAGCTTCAGTCCGCAGTTGAAGTCGCCGTCATCTTAAAAGTCACTGAGGGGCCACGAACACGAATCACTCGCCTTGAAGTGAACTCAGAAAACGACAAACTGAAAAAGCAAATTCAACGGACCATCGCTGACTTTCGGAAAGAAGTTCTCACCGAGACTCTGCTTTCCAGAATACGGGATGAGGTCCGCGAGTCTCTTTCAAGCTCAGGTCATTATCGAGCAGAACTGATTGGACCAGAGATCAAAATCAATGCTGAAGAAACTGAGGCGCAGCTGATCTACAAAATTGAACGCCCTGAAAAATTTGAGCTGGAAGTTTCGGGAACTAAGGAGTACTGGAAATCTGAAATTATCTCGAGTTTAGAATTGGATAATTTTTTTACGAGTAATCCCTCGATCTCCTCTGAGCTTGCGAACCGGATTCGTAATTTTTATCTCAAGAATGGTTTTGCTCGAGCGGAAGTAGAAGCTGATGAAAAAGCGGGACGCACCTCGTTCGATAAAATTTTAAGTTTCAAAATCAAAGAGGGCCCTAAGGTCCGTATCGAGAAGTATGAGATTTCGGGGAGATACACCCTTCCTGTGAAGAAATATGTTGACCTCATTATGAAAAACTCTACAGATCTGATCGAGGATGGCTTTTACGTCAAAGAAGATGTTGATGCGGGACTTAAAAGCTTGATCATCGATCGACAGAATCACGGATACCTGAGAGCCAAAGTGACTTCTGTCAGAACACTCTATAATCGAGAGCGAACAGGACTGACTTTGTTGATTAATTTTGACGAAGGCCCACTCACACAATTGGCGAGCTTACGCTTTGAGGGGAACTCGGCATTTTCCGAATTAGATTTGCAAAAGGTTGCCGAACTCACCCCTCAAAATCCTCTGCGCCTGAATGCCCTTGAGGAAAGCATTGGAAAGCTGAAAAACTTTTATCGTTCTCAAGGGTATCTAGAGATGGAAATCACCAACGAGAAGGATATTGTCACTTACAATATTGACAGCACTGAAGCTCAAGTTCTTTACAAAATAGATGAGGGACCACAAATACGCGTGGCAAATATTCTGGTTGAAGGAAATTCGTTCACCAAGGATCGGGTCATTCTCAAAGAACTTGAGTTCAAACAAGGTGATATCTTGACTCCAGATCTGATCGAAGAGTCCATCCAACGAATGCAGAGATTAGGAATTTTCGCCAATGTGGAGATCCGCACTTTGGAAGAAAGAACTCAAATCGCCAATCGCACAGTCATTGTGCGGGTGACGGATCGTGACCCAGGGCTATTGAATGCAGGTCTTGGTGCGACCAACGATCAGGGATTCACAGTTCGAGGTTATTTGGGAATTGCCTATCGAAATATCTTTGGAACCGGCCGTGGGGCTTCGGCTCGAGTCGAAGGTAATTACAATGTCAGTGACATCAAATATCTCGAAAACAAAGTCACCCTGGGTTACCTTGAACCCTACCTTTTTGATACTCGTGTCCGCGGACGATTAAATTTGACTCGAAGTAAGCAAGTTTCTGACTATGAAAAAGAAGTGATCACAGAAGTGAACCAGACCACGTGGTCCATTGAGCAAGATCTGACCTCGAATATCACAGCTTCATATGATTTGTACTCTTTGGCGACAGTGATCGATACGCAACGAAATAACAACAATGCTATTTTCCCAAGGACTGAACAAAACATCGCGACCACAGGACCTAATTTAGATATTGATTTTAGAGACCATCCTTTCAATCCCACCCGGGGCACATTCAGTCGTTTCAATCTCGAGTACTCTTCCCCGGACCTGGGCAGCACCGACACCATCGAATATTGGCGGGCGATTGGAAGCTTCACTCATTATTCTCCCATTCGAAAAAACTGGGTCTGGGCCAATTCATTGCGTGGAGGGTATCTCAAAAACTTGAGTCAAGTTGTCAATGGTGGGGTTCCCTACGATAAGAAAGGCCTCATTCTTGGGGGGCAAAGTACGGTCAGAGGTTTTCAACCTGGAGAATCATTCCCTGGAGAAACTGAGCTGGGAACCGATCGCTACTTACTGACCACCGAAGCTCAGATGTATTTGCTTAAATCAGAACTCCGCTTTCCCATCTGGGGAGGCATCGGCGCTGCGCTTTTTTATGATGGAGGAGCCGTGACCATTAAAGGAGTCGACATTAAAGATCCTTATCGAGATGCGGTGGGGATTGCTTTCCGCTATGCAACTCCCGTTGGCGCCGTGAGCCTGGAATGGGGCTGGAAGCTCGATCGCAAAACCGGCCGCGGCGAATCCCAACTGCCCTTCCACTTGAGCATCGGTACATTCTAAGAACTATTTCTGAATTCAAGACGCCCCTTTGGAGCATGACTTGCAGATTCTCCCTGTGACCTGATTCTCCCTGTGACCTGATTCTCCCTGTGACCTGATTCTCCCTGTGACCTGATTCTCCC
>JBKCXY010000300.1:0-4247 GCA_046315835.1 Pseudobdellovibrionaceae bacterium
CAGATCGTCTTGAAAGTCCAGTATCCTGGGGTTGATAAAGCCATTGATTCTGATCTGAGAGCCATCAAATCCCTCCTTGGGATGCTGAAAATTCTCCCGAGAAATTTAAATACGGATCATCTTTTTCAAGAAGTTCGGGAAATGCTGGTCCAGGAAACAAATTATGAGCTCGAAGTGGAGCAGACCGAGAAATACCGCGAACGACTCAAAGCAGATAACCGGTACATCGTTCCTCGCATTTACCGGCAGTATTGCTCGAAAAAAATAATTGCGAGCAGTTTTGAAAAAGGCCTTTCTCCTGATGATCCGCTTGTGCAAAGTCTCTCTCAAACACGAAAGAATCGTCTCGCCCTGAATTTTATTGATCTCTATTTTAAAGAACTTTTTGAGTGGGGAATCGTTCAGACCGATCCGCATTTGGGAAATTACAAAGTTCGACTCAGCCCTCTGGGTGAAGATCAATTGGTCCTTTTGGATTTCGGAGCCGTGAGACAGTACGAAGAGGCCTTTCTGAAGCCTTATTATCAAATGATCAGATCGGCTCTCATGAGTGATCAACCCTCACTCGAACAAGCTGCGAAACAACTCAAATTCGTTCATGACGAGGATGAACCTGAGCTCAAACAGCTTTTTGAACAGTTTTGCTTGGATACCGTTGAACCTTTTCTCGATCCTTCAGATCCTCGAGCCACCAACAAAATCAATTCCCTCGGAGAATACGATTGGAAAGGTTCAGAGCTCCCGCAACGCCTCACCAAAATTGCCTTCCAAATGGTGCAGAAATTTCATTTGCGCCCGCCTCCTCGAGAAGTCCTCTTTCTCGATCGGAAAACCGGTGGTGTTTTTATTTTTGCTTCAGTCATGAACGCTAAAATCAACGCCCGCCCTTTATTGCTGAAGTATCTCGAGTCAAATCGCTAAATTCTTCAAGGTCAATCCACTGTGCTTTTTCTGGCAGTGGTATAGGTTTTCGCTCAAGGTTACTTTTCTGGTGCGCCAGCAAAAGAGATTTCCCCACTTCCTTTCGGAAAGCCATAAAACCCCAAGCCCGAGACCGCGCCAGAGTTTCGCTGGGGAAACCGCATTTCTCGCTGACTTTAGTCTCTGTCACAATTCCCCAATTTTCGGGATCTCTCACCCAATGTGAGCCATAAATCAGGCGAGCGGTTTGGAGCAAGGCCTCTGCTTTCAGCAGTTGATCCAGAGCGAACTGGGTGTCTGGTAAACAGAGAAAATTCTTCTGAGTAAAAAAAGGTTCAGCGAAGAGCACTGTTTCTGGCCAGTCTTTGGTGTCTGGAACAATTTCTACCTGAGCTCTTCCTTCGAGAAAACTTCTGAGATCAGTTTTTTCTTTTCGCGTGAGAACCAGGCAAGACCAATTTTGCTCATTCGCGAAATTCAGAAATTTCTGAATCAGGGGTTCGCCCGATTGTGGATCAGGTAAAAGCTCTTTGGAGGCTCCCTGAGTGAGTGCGTGAACACGTTGGCCCCAGCCCGCCGCTGGTAAAATGAGGGTTGTCGTGCTATCCCTGGAATCTGTGAATAACTTTGGC
The DNA here is from genome assembly GCA_046315835.1 of Pseudobdellovibrionaceae bacterium. Classification (GTDB taxonomy): domain Bacteria; phylum Bdellovibrionota; class Bdellovibrionia; order Bdellovibrionales; family Bdellovibrionaceae; genus JAJTIC01. The sequence continues at coordinate 1,554 of JBKCXY010000300.1, forward strand.
ATTGCTCTTTTGAGCTACAACCATCCTGAACTGACCGCAAGAACTATTCAGTCCGCTCTTGCTTTTTTGCCTGAAGAGCATCTTTTCCTATTCCACAATGGATCTCGTCCCGAAGTTGTGAGCCACTTGAAAAAGCAATTTCCTCAAGTTCGACATTTTGTTGAATCCAATAATTCAGGCTACTCTGGGGGAGCGAATCGGGTTCTTTCAGAAGCCTTCAAAGATTTTGAGCAGGTGCTTTTCCTGACAAACGACTGCGTTCTGATGAATCTAGAAGCACCTCAGCCCAGCCTTCAGCCCCTGGGGCTCATTGCTCCCCTCATCATGAAGCGGAAAACTGAGCATTGGGACTCCCTCGGCGGAGCACTCAACATCCAAAAATATCATTTGCGACACTTGAAAGAACATAGTGAATCCCTCAGTTCTGACGAGATTTTCTATGTACCAGGAACTGCTTTTTGGATCGACCGCGAAACGTGGAGAAGGATTCAAGGTTTTGATGAACGCTTTGGAACTTATTGGGAAGATGTGGACCTTTCGCTGAGGGCTCATCAGTTAGGTCTTCCGCTCTTGACTGACTCTCGAACCATCATCCAGCATGGAATCGGGAAAACCTGCCACAAAGACTCGCTCTATACTTTGTATTTTTACCAGAGAAATCGACTGAACTGCGCCGCCAAGAACCAACACCTCTCGTTGAGAATCTGGGGCGGCTCTGTCCTGTGGTGCCTGAAAACCCTGATGAGACTGACAAAGAATCGTCATCGTTGGAATGATTTTCCTCTGCTCTTCAGGCTGGGGCTCGAGGTTCTGAAATTACCGATGCTGAGGATCTCGGCAGTCCTCACCCGAAAATTCGAACTCTAAGGTCGATTCAAAAATTTGAAATTGATTTTCTAGAATTGATTTGGCCTTTTGCTTGATATCAATCAGCTGAGCTGCAGAGAGCCCTGAATCCACGACCAGATGAGCTGTCAGAATGTGTTTTTCGCCATCAAGAGTCCACACATGAAGATGATGAAAATCCCTCACCTGAGGAATCTCTTTCATCGCTCTCTCGACGACAGAAACCTCAATGGAATGAGGAGTCTCTTGAAGAAACACAGACAGAGTATTTCTCAAGTTCTTTACGACATTCCAAACGACCCAACAAGACAGGGCAATGGCCAAAATCGCATCGATGCGAGGCTCCGGATAGAACCACATCACGACAGCACCGATGAGCACCACAATCCAACCAAGAAGATCTTCGATCATATGCCAAGTGATCATTTTCTCGTTCAAACTATGGCCATCTTTAAGATTAAAAGCGGCAACTCCATTGATGACGACTCCTAAAATCGCAAGCCCAATCATGCCTTCAAGCTTTGGCATTTCCGGCGCCCACAACCGAGGAATAGTATTCCATAAAACAAGCCCTGACCCCACCAACAATATTCCGCCCGTGAGCAAGGCTGAAAGCACGGACCATCTTCGATATCCATAGCTCGAGCGATGATCCCCATGGATGTGGGATTTTTTCTCAAGATACCACGCAAAACCCAAGGCCATGGCATCTCCAAAATCATGGATGGCATCTGAAATGATGGCCGCGGAGTTCACCAAGATTCCGCCCACCAATTCAACCAATGCAAAGATGAGATTCAAAAAAAATGCAGTTGCAATACGACCACTGGCAGCATGATGGTGATGATGGTGGTGGTGATGTTGACAGTGAGCTCCCATAGAGGGACATGTTAACTCGAAGACGAGGATGGCCTCAATGACAAAGTCACAGCAAAAATTTAAAAGTTGGTCCCTTTTTCTCCTGTTTTACACTTTGGTTGTTATCCTCTGGGGGGCTTGGGTCAGAATCTCACACTCAGGCGATGGCTGTGGAGACTCTTGGCCACTGTGCCAAGGACAAGTCATTCCCGAAGCCGAGTCCTATAAAACGTGGATTGAATTTGGGCATCGCCTGAAGAGCGGTCTCTTTGGATTTGTTGTGCTTGGCCTTTTCCTGTGGGCCAGAAAAATCTACCCTGAAAAACAAAGTGCGGTGCGGAAGTGGGCCCTTCTGACCCTGCTTTTCACCATTTCAGAAGCCCTCCTCGGAGCAAAACTTGTTCTGTTTGGTCTCGTGACAGACAATGATAGCCCCGCTCGAGCCCTCGTGATGTCCCTTCACATGATCAATAGCCTTGCGCTGGTCGCATCCATCTCCATGATGTGGGATACCAGCCACGGACAGATCATGACTTGGAAAAAACGAGAAGAATTCATTCCTGCCCATTTTTCTTTGAAGAAAATTGTCTGGGGATTTGCTTTTACTTTCCTATTGATTGCAACTTCAGGCGCTCTTGCCGCACTGTCGAGCACGCTCTTTCCGAGCGAAAGCTTGCTTCAAGGACTGCAAGAAGACCTCTCACGGGAAGCTCACTATTTAGTTCGACTTCGAGGATTACATCCTCTCTTCGGCCTTCTTTTGGGGGGATCCATGGCGGCTCTCGCTTTTGCTGTGGGAAAATCCACCTCAGACAAGATTCTGAAATCCCGCAGTCAAAAACTCTTTGTGCTCACTTCAAGTGGAATTTTGTTTGGGATGATGACTTTGATTTTGCTTTACCCAACCTGGATGAAGCTCACTCACTTGCTGCTCGCTCATGGAATTTGGATCCATTTGATTCTTTGGCTAAACCGCTTCACCCGAAGCGA
>JBKCXY010000301.1:0-2164 GCA_046315835.1 Pseudobdellovibrionaceae bacterium
AGATCTGCCTGGATCGTCTTGCAAAGACGCCACCGGGAAGTTACAGAAAAGGCATTGCCCCTGAAAGTCCCACTTGACTAGCAGCCATTGAAGCTTTCACTCAAGGCTCCCCAGAAAATTACATTCAGTTTAAAAATTCAAAGTTTGATTCTCTATTGAAAGAAATGCGCATCACATCCCGCCTGGAACGGCAAAAACAACTGTGCACTGAGGCTACGCAGATGCTTCTGAATGACCATCGAATCATTCCCACGGGCCCGATTCATTTCACAGTTTTACTGAAGACAGGATGGACAGGCCTCCGACTCAATGAACTGAATGTTCTCAATCTCTCGAAATTGAAGAAAGACTAATCAGTCCCTTGTCTCAATTTGAGAAAATACGGACAAACATCACTTCTGATTTTAGTCCATCAGACCTTCGCCGATAAGAGTTTTGTCTGGGTTATCAAAGCCTGAGGCAAGGAGAAAAAGATGGCTAAAGAATCAAAACCGACACCGCAGCACACAGAAAAACAAGTTCCAAATAACGTTGTTCCTCTGCAAGCTTCAAAGTGCAATGCTGAGGGGTGCAAATCTAAACCCTCTCGGGCGGGATTTTGTGAAGAACACTACACTTGGTTCAAAGAAGGCCTCATTACTCTGGAAGGCAATAAGGCAAAGGACTTTGACAAAAAGTACCACGCCTTTATGCGCCGTAAATCTGCTTAATCTCAAATTTTAAACAAGACGTTTAAAACTCCATTTGTGCATGAAACTTGAGGCTCCCACCTCAAGTTTCTTTTTTTTCTTCCTTCATTTCTAAAATCACGCTACCAATCATCTTATGAAAAAAGCTGTTATTATTACTGGCGCGTCGAGTGGTATCGGAAAAGCAACTGCTCTCCTGTTTGCCTCCCACGGTTATTTTGTCTTTCTCGCGGGACGAAATGAAGCTCGCCTGGTGGAAGTGGCCGAACACTGTTCCGCGGGCGCCTCCCTTCTTAAAATTGATTTTGAAAAAGAAGACTCGGTTCAAAAATATGCCCATCACATTTTTGAAAGAAAAGATGTCAAGCTTGTGAGCCTGATTAACAATGCAGGGATTTTCTCTTCGGAACTCTTTGCGGATTCTGATCTTTCGATCTGGAAGAAAATGATGCAGGTTAACCTCTTCGGCCCTCAACTGCTCACTCAGATCGTCGCCAAGGAACTGATTAAAAATCAAGGCAGCATCGTCAATGTGTCTTCCACTCTGGGAAGAAAGCCAACTGCTAATACCGGCGCTTACTCAGCCTCAAAGTCAGCAATGAATTCTTGGACCCAATCCTTAGCTGCTGAACTGGGCCCCTTCGGCGTGCGCGTGAACGCGGTTCTTCCTGGGATTGTCGATACTCCGATTCACAGTTTTCATCAATCCCCACAAAAAGACAAAATTGTGGATCATATGGGAAAGCTTCAACCTCTCGGCAGAATCGGCAAAGCGGAAGAAATCGCGCAAACGATCTATTTTCTTAGTTCTGAACAGTCTTCTTGGACGACCGGAGCTCTGTTCGATGTGGATGGGGGCATTAGTCTCACATGAATGAATTTGAACTCCTGATGAGCTTCAGTGCGGCTCATTTCTATCACCAAAACCAGTGGTCGAAAGAACAAAATCGCAACACATTTGGCCTCTGCAACAATCGATCAGGGCATGGTCACGACTATCAAGTCAGAGTGGTCTTTGAAAACCTTTCGCACGAAGAACTGGCGAGAAAAACCTTACTCACCATCAAATCACAGTGGGATCATCAACATTTGAATGAAGTGGTGGAAGAATTTAAAACAGGACTTCAGATCCCCACCACAGAAGTTCTCGCCCAAAAAATCCTCGAAAAGATTTCAACGCTAGCACCTGAGCTAAGACCTAAAAGCCTGAAGCTCTTTGAAAATGAACAAATTTGGGTGGAGATCGGCCCGAGGTCTAATACTTAGCAACTGACTCAAAAACCTGTCCCTGGTCTCTGCTACCGCCTCAATGGAGCCAACGTTGACTTACGAAATCTGCATGTTCGTTGGTGATTTCTGTTTCTTGTAAAACAAGAAACAGAAATTCCGTCCGATTTCCTTTTTTTCTCTATTGAGTTAGGTAGTTAGAGGACGGCGTTCTGCTGAAGGGACAGGATTTTGAGTCAGTTATTAAT
>JBKCXY010000302.1:0-26600 GCA_046315835.1 Pseudobdellovibrionaceae bacterium
CACCACTCATGCTCAAGTTACTGGCACCAGTGATCGAAAATGTACAAGTGCCACCACCGCCACCAGGGGTGACCCTTCTGGCATATTGAGAATCATCTCGAACTTGATATTCTCCAGCGGCTCCTGTGGAAGAAATCAAAGAATCAAAAGCTGTTTGCTGACCCCCCGTGAGAAGAGGATAAAGCAAAGAATTAAACTTTCCCATGTTTCGAAAATTCACTGAAGACTGTGCAAGCCCCACTGATGAGTCAGAGAAAGCCCTCCACACCGGAGCAAAACCAGCCCCCACATCGGGAGCACCAGAATTCTGAATCGTGTCTAAGAGGACACGGGAAACTGAAAGCTCGCGGTAAATACCTTCACCAAGAATTGGTGTCGGAAAACCCGATTGAGGCATTTGGTCATCCGAGCCTTGAGAAGTCTCTAAGTTAAAGTTGACGCCCACAGCAGCTCCGCCCGAGCAGCTGTTGTTTCCGACGGAATCGACATACCTGATCCCTCCTTGAACGGCCGCTTGAAGAAAATTCGCCCATCCTTCGGACCAAGCCAATCTTGGATCGATGATAAAGTTTCCGTTGTGAGATCCACCAGGGGAGTCTGAGCCGGAATAACGGTCTTCGAGGAAATGTCCATATTCGTGAATAATGACAGAGTTGTCAAAGTGATCCGTGTCTGTACAATTGATGTCACCGTTGAGGCCGCCAAGAATATAAATTCCTCTTCTGAGATCTCCGCCGCCACTCGCGGTAAAAAACGAAATTCCTGTGCTGGGCTGTCCATAATATGCACCAGGGCTCAGTCCTGGTTGCCAGAAAATTTGCACCTTGTCAGCCACAGTAAAGGTCGTGCAGCCCGAACAAGTGGTGTTAGCTCTGAGGTATTTATTGGAGAGGTAGACTTGATGAAGAATATTGAAAGCGCCCGACAAAACCTGTGGCGACGAAGAATCAGCTGTCAGTGTTCCTAAGTTTAATGTCGTGTCGCTAGAGCTCACCGCAAAAGTACTTGTGAGGGAATAAGGTAAATTCGAAATCGGTGAATTCAACACACTGGCTTTGTAAGTTGAGTTATCGGCGCGGCTATTAATTTTGATCGTGTAGGTGCCGGCAATCCGTGGAACTTGAATAGAGATATTATCCACAGAGGTTGATTCTGAATCTGTTGTCTCGCCGCAATGGATGATATTGTTATTACTATCCAGAATCTGGATTTCAGCTTTGATAATATTGAACGATGTTGTTTCGCCCAAGAGGTGTCCAGTAGAGAGTTGATTTCGAGGGCGAAATTGTGCTTTTCCAGTGACTGTCACTGAAGGAGAGAAAGAGTTGACAGTTGTGCAATAGTTTTCCTCGGCCACAAAAGATGAACCGCCCCCACCTTTGCTGCCGCCTGAACATGCCGACAACACCAAGGCTAAAGCGAGCACTGAAAATTTCAACGAAAAGCGATACATGCTCATGAATACTTTTCGGAATTTTCAGTGTTGAACTGGAAAGAAAATGAAGTCTGAAAGACTTTAAACTCAGCTCAAACTGTTCATCTTTTAGACTGAGAAAATCTCAATTTGAGAAAAAAAAGTCCCAGAAAGGTGTGAAACAATAACCCCTTTTCCATAGGTGGGTGGCCATAATAGCGACTTTAGGATTCCCAGTACGAGCTGGGCTTTCACACCATCACCAGGGACAGCCCCCGATTCATATGCTTGTCGGGTTATTTTTCTTACACTTCCTGAGACCCAAACACAGTTTAAGCTTGTCCGTAAAAATTCGCAATTCAAAGAGGCTTTCACGCCCGGGTCTAGTTAATTTTGGGCCATTTTGTGCCGAAATAAAGTTATGACATGGCAAGAACTTGACTTGATTTTCCCTTTTGTCGTCTTTTTTTATGGAATAGTCCTTGTTTTTGTGCTCGAAAATCGGACTCTGTCGGATCTCCTTGATAAAAAAATGCCATTCTACGCGCAGCAGTTTCGAAGCCACAAATCGATCGCCTGGATGAGCTTCGTTGTGGGCGGTCTCTGGTCCCTGCAAAATCTTGTGTTGATGCCCTAAGCTCCGGGTTGACTGTAACTCCGGCTCCACCTAGTTTGAGAGGCCATGAGCACTCAACCTGAAGTCATCTCCGTTGAAGATCTTAACCGCCAGATTCGTCAAGTGATCGAAGGGCAAGTGGGTGCTGTTTGGGTTCAGGGAGAAATTTCAAATTTCAAACCCCACACCAGTGGCCATTACTATTTCAGCCTGAAAGATGCAAAATCTCAAATTAGTGCCGTCATGTTTCGTGGGCACAACTCACGTTTGAAATTTAAACCCAAAGATGGGGATGCAGTGGTGGTCCGTGGTAAAGTGACCGTCTACGAACCTCGTGGCAACTATCAGATCATGTGCGAGATGATGGAGCCCGTGGGAGCCGGCGCTCTTCAAAAAGCCTTTGAGCAACTCAAGGAAAAGCTCAAATCCGAAGGCTTATTTGATGCTTCGAGGAAGCGACCACTGCCTCATTTGCCACAGCATGTGGCCGTGGTGACATCGCCCACAGGGGCCGCGATTCGGGATATTTTGAATATTCTCCAGCGCCGCAATCGAATGATTCAAGTCACGGTGGTGCCGACTGTGGTTCAGGGAGCATCAGCTGCTCCACAAATTTGTGAAGCTCTCGAGAAAGCTTACAAACTGCCTGGTGTGGACGCGATCATCTGCGGTCGTGGCGGTGGCTCCATGGAAGACATGTGGTGTTTCAATGACGAGAGCTTGGCCAGGACCATCGCCCGCTCTCCGGTGCCACTGATTTCAGCTGTGGGACACGAGATCGATTTCACCATTGCTGATTTTGTGGCTGACGTTCGTGCACCCACTCCTTCAGCTGCGGCCGAGCTGATTTCAAAAAATGCCACTGATTTATCAGCTCAAATTTCAAACTTTAAAAAAATGCTCGAGCTTTCGATTCAAAGGATGTTGAAGTTTGATCATCAAAGACTTCGGACTTTGTCTGCGCAGCTTATTGATCCTAAGAGAAAGCTCTTGGATCTTATTTTGCGGAATGATGATTTGTCCAACCGACTGGCTCAGGCCATGAGTTTTTTGCTCGAGAAAAAGACGCTGCAACTCAATCAAGAGAGGGCGGGACTGATTTCCCCATTGCAGGTCATTCATGAGCGTCGACAGCGTTTAGAATTTAACAACCAAAGATTAAGACAGGGTCTGTCACAGAGATTTCGCCACCTACGAGATTTGATTGGATCGAAAATGGCGGTCTTGGATTCTCTCAGTCCGTTGAAAGTGGTGAAGCGAGGCTACTCAGTAGCCCGAACTAAAGGAAAAGTTTTAAAAGAAGCAAAAAATGTCAAAGTCGGAGATAAAATAGAACTCATCTTGATGGCGGGTTCGATCGAAGCTTCGGTGACTGCAGTGAAGGAAGATAATCATGGAATTTGAAAAGAAATTGGCAAGGCTAGAAGAGATCGTTTCTAAAATGGAAAAAGGGGATTTGGCTCTTGAAGAATCATTGAAGCTTTTCGAAGAAGGCATCAAACTTTCTCGGGAATGCCAAACAAAATTAACTGAGGCTGAAGCCAAAGTAAAAATTTTGGTGGGCCAAGATGCTCAAGGCCAGCCCATGACTCAAGATTTTGATTCCACCGAAGAATGAACTTAGAGTTGGCGTTGCTCGAGCGCAAAGAGCATTTTGAGAGCTATCTGAAATCGATGCTGCAGGGGCCGCAGAGTCCTTTACGTTTTTTGGGTCAGAACTCCGCACCCATCGAGATCTTGAAAAATTCAGCACATTATTCTTTGCTCAATGGGGGAAAGCGCTTTCGCCCAGTGCTGTGTCTGCTTCTGGCTGAATCCTTTGCAGTCTCTCCGAAACGAATCCTTCCGGTCGCCCTTGCGATCGAAATGGTCCATACCTATTCCTTAATTCATGATGATTTGCCGAGTATGGACAACAGTGATTTGAGACGTGGACAGCCGACCAATCATAAAAAATTTGGTGAAGCTGTGGCTTTGCTTGCGGGGGATACACTTCTGACGGAATGCTTCGGGGTTCTCACTCAGGAGTACTCTGAGGATCCTCAGTTAGTGCGAGATCTTGTGGCTCTTCTTGTGGAATGTATCGGACTTCGAGGAATGATCGGCGGTCAGATCCAAGATCTGTCAGCACAAAAGGGTGGCTTCACCAAAGAACAGCTGCTCGAGATGCATCAGCTAAAGACAGGTGCTTTGATTAAAGCCTGCTGCCAGATGACGGCACGAACTTGTGGATTACCCACTGGAAAAATTGATCAGGCTGAGAAATTCGGGGCCGCCCTTGGTCTAGCTTTTCAGATCGCGGATGACCTTCTGGATTCTGTTGATTCTTACGAACCTCATTCCTTTGTGGCATTGCTCGGCAAAGGGGGAACCCGGCAGTATCTTGATCAGGTCTCAGAAGAAGCCGTCGAGGCTTTAATCAAGCTAGGTCTGAATTCGAGCCGTGATCCTTTGCTTTTCGCAATGGTCGACTATAATCGAAATCGAGGGCATTGAATGAGCAAAGTACGAATTGATGTTTACCTGACCGAGAAGGGATTTGTCCCCTCAAGAACAAAAGCTCAGGACATCATTCGTGACGGTCTGGTGCAGGTCACTGAAGGACAAAGAACTTGGACGGTCAAAAGCCCCAGCGAATTAATCTCTGAAGAGCTTCCACCAAAAATCACCATTCAAAAGAATGTTCATGATAAATATGTTTCGCGTGCTGGGTTAAAGCTTGAAGGAGCTCTCTCTCATTTGAAATTTTCTGTGGAAGGTTTAACTCTACTCGATGTCGGTATCTCTACTGGAGGTTTTTCTGATTGTTTGTTGCAAAATGGGGCTGAACGAATTTTGGGTGTGGACGTTGGGCACAATCAGCTCAACTGGAGACTCAAGAACCATCCTGGCCTTCAACTGCTTGAAGGTGTGAATGCTCGGGCTCTCGACAAAAATAGTGATGTTCTTCGAGCAACGCCTAATGGTGGATTTCAGATGGCGGTGATTGATGTTTCATTTATCTCACTTCGTCTGATCTTGCCTTCCGTGTTGAAATTAGTGAAGCCTTGGGGTCATGTTTTGGCATTAGTGAAACCGCAGTTTGAACTGGGGCCTGAAAATTTAGACAAAAATGGAATTGTGAAAGATCCATCGTTGTACGCTCAGCTGGAGAAAAGTATTCGAGAGTTCTCTTTAGAGCAGAGTGTTTTAACTAAAGATTATTTTAAATCATCCATAGAAGGAAAAGATGGCAACACCGAATTTTTCATTTTTCTCCAAAAGAACTAGACAGATCAGCTTCCTCGTTTTTGCAGGGCTCCTGTCTTCTTGCCAGATGAAAACGGCAAGATTGCAAGAAACTCCTCAGGCACCTCACGCGAGAACGGAAAATTTGCCCCCAGTGGAGGCGCCAGTGGTCGAGACCAAAGATCTGCCAGTTGCTGAGATGCCCCCCAAGGAAAATTTGAAGCTCGGAATTGTGCTCGGGCCCGGTTTTGTGAGGAGCTACGCCTATGCTGGCCTTCTCGCAGAATTGCATCGGGCAAAGATTCCTGTTGTGGCTGTTTCAGGTTTAGAAATGGGTGCTTTGGCCGCCGGAATCTATGCCATGAAAGGCCAAGGATTCGAAGTCGAGTGGCAGATGATGAAACTCAAAGAATCAGATTGGTCCAATAAGGGCCTTGTTGGTGGAGCAAAGCCCCTTGAGATCACGTCCATGAATAGATTCATGACTGATGTCTTTCAAGAATCGCGAATCGAAGATGCCAAAGTGAGCTTCTCTTGCCCAAGTCTTCAATTAACCAATCGATTTCAATCCACGTTGGTGGCTCGGGGGCCATGGACTCAAGCACTTCCTTTTTGTTTAGCACTGCCACCACAGTCCCGTTTTGGGCAATCCTTAGCAGGTCTTGCTGACTTAAAATCTGTTGCAGATCTGCTTCGTCGTCGGGGAGCCAACCATATCGTCTACATCGGAGTTTTAGGGGCCAATCCTCAGCGATTACCACTCGAGTGGGCTGTCTATCAGCAAACTTTGCAGTTGCAAGCAGGACTTTTTGATCAAAACCTGGTGATTGATCTCAGTGAATATGAACTTACTGATTTTGAACGACGACGAGATATGATAAAACGTGGCCAGCAGTTTGGAGCCCAGTGGGCGCAGCAGCTGATGAGAAAATTCGATTTGTGAGGTACTGATGAGAAAGCCCCTTGAAAGCCCTCAAATATTTCAGGAACGCAGAAAAAGGTTGGCCGAACTTATTCCTGGTGCTGCCCTTGTCATGGCATCTCCTCAGGAGCAAGTGCGCAATGGAAGTGTTCATTTTCCATTTCGCCAAGATTCTAATTTGTATTACTTCACTGGTTTTGAGGAGCCTGAAACTATTCTCATTTTCCGGGCCAATGAAACTCCACAGACTGTCCTGTTTGTCAGAAAAAAGAATCCTGAAATGGAAACTTGGGATGGGTTTCGATTTGGACCAGAAGCCACTGAGTCAGAATTTAAAATCGACAAAGTTTATCCGATCGATGAACTCGATAAAGTGGCGCCTGAACTTTTGAAGGGGACGGAGACCATCTACTACCGAATGTTTCAGAACCCTGCCATAGATAAAAAATTTGAAGCTTTGATGAAGCAGATTCAAGCTCTGAGGTATCGGGCGGGGCATGGCTATCCACAAATCAAAGACACTAAACCCTTGATGGCTCAATTGAGAGTTCGAAAAACAGAAGCAGAAGTTCGCAATATGCGAGAAGCTGGCGAGATTTCTGCACAAGCGCACTTCGAAGTGATGAAATACACTCGCCCTGGGATGACCGAGCGAGAAGTGCATGGCTACTTCATCTATCAAGCTTTGAAAAAAGGAGCTGCTCGTGAAGGCTATAATGGCATCGTTGCAGGGGGTGCTAACGCCTGCACTTTGCACTATGTGTTCAATGATCAGAAATTGAAAGCTGGAGATCTGTTGTTGATCGACTGCGGAGCTGAGTACAACTATTACACCGGCGATATCACAAGAACTTTCCCCATTGGTGGGAAGTTTACTGAAGAACAAGCAGAAGTTTATGAAGGCGTACTCAAGGTGCAGAAGCAATTGATCGAACATGTAAAACCTGGTGTTACTTTTCAAGAATTCCATGATCTTGGAGCTAATCTTCTCACAGATCTCATGTTTAGCTTGGGCCTTCTTGCTGGTCGAAAAGAAGATGTGATGAAAACTCTGGAGCACAAAAAGTATTATCCTCATGGGATTGGACATTTTTTGGGAATGGATGTTCACGATTTGGGTTACTACAAAGATTTGAATGGTGAACCGATTCGCATCGAAGAGAACATGGTGTTCACGATTGAGCCAGGTTTGTACATCCCGGCTTACGATCAAGTAGCGGCTCCGAAGTACCGTGGTATTGGTGTTCGCATCGAAGACAACATTCGCGTGACAGCTCAAGGGCACGAGAACTTGACTGTGGCGGCGCCCAAAGAAATTTCAGACCTCGAGAAGATTATCGGGATTGGTCCGTCGTAAATCGATGGATCTTCCATTGATATTTTTGTGCTTCATCGCGGAGCTGAGACTCTGTCTTCCACAGCTCATGGCTGGGAACAGCAGCGCCGACGGCAAGGCTTAACTGAGTGGCAGATTTCAGAAGCTCAAAATCCCCCATGGTGTTTCCCGAGGCAAAGAAGGGTCTTTGTGAAGTGTGCTTGAAGATCGCTTCAGCTTTACCTTCACGATAGGTCATGTAGCCAGAAGGCTCAGAGGTCACTGAACCATTGATCACTTTGGTTTCAACACCCAAGACTTGTTCGTTCGACAAACCGAGAAGTCGAGCCCCTGGCTCAACCGCCCACTTTACTGAGGCTGTGACCACATAAACCTGCACTCCTTTGCACAAAAACTTTTCTATCAACTTCCGTTGATCTTCAAAAACTGGTGGTTGAAGTTCTTCGACAGCTTGGTTCGCCCAATCTTGGACCTGGGACAGAGCTTGCCCTTGATTAATTTGGGCAAGCCAAAGATAAGCCGGACGAGGATCTCCTGATTCTTTCCATCGACGGTAATAGAGCCAAGGATCCTCTGGGAGCTGAGGCAAAACTTTGTTTTTAATTTGCCATTGGAAAAAATTTTCCCCGAGGTCCGTGTCCCACAATGTTCCATCAGCATCAAAAGCCGCTACCGGGGAAGGATTACTTTTGAGAACTTCGTCTAAAGTCCTGTCGATCAGTTGCCAAAGCTCAGGGGAAAAAGTTTTGTACTTCATATCAGATGAGCTTAGAATTGAATGATCTCAAATGGCAACGGAGAACCAATTGTCTGACCTTTACCTAAGAATTATCCAGACGGCAGATCTTGACGAAATTCAAGCTTTTGAAAAAAGCAAATTGTCCCAGTCGCAAATGGACCCTATGGAGCAAGAGCTATTTGCCTGGACAGCCTGCTGGAGGACAGAGTCTCTGAATCATTACCTTCCGATGGGCTGGTCCTTTCTTGCGCGAGATCGGCAGAAAACTTCTCAATGGAGCAGCGAGGGGGAGCTTGTCGGATACTTTATTGCTCAGCCCCTCCTTTTCTTTGATGGACAGACTCAGTCATTGTGGGTTGAACATTTGTCTTATCTCAATCATCAGGCAAAGGGAGACCTGTGTGAGCTGGCCTACCGCCTCAGCCGAGAAAAGCATTTTCAGAGAGTGTACTTGCCTGACCACCAAGACCTGAGAGATGCAGTTCAATCTTTCAAACCCGAGCCTTGGGACCCTCCGGCGCTCTATTTAAAAACAACTAAAGCGAAGTGATGATGAAAAGATTTTCAGTCCTTGATCGAAGCTCTCATCTTGAAAAGTTAAAGTCAGAGACCTTTGATCTTGTAATCATTGGCGGTGGGATCACCGGTGCAGGGGCGGCGCGTGATGCAGCGATGAGAGGAATGAAAGTCGCTCTCATTGAGAGCGCTGATTTTGCTTCAGGGACCAGTAGTCGTTCTTCGAAACTTGTTCACGGTGGAATTCGCTACTTAGAGAACTATGAATTTAAACTTGTCTTTGAGGCTTTGAGTGAGCGGACGAAACTTTTTGAAATGGCCCCGCATTTGGTTCATCCCTTGAGATTTATGATCCCTCTTTTCAAGGGGGGACGGGTGGGTATGGGCCTGATGGGTATGGGGATGTGGCTCTATGATGCTTTATCACTTTTTCAGGCGCCTGAGCTTCATGAGCGCTTGAATCCCAAAGAGTCTGTCTCCCGCCAGCCTCTCTTGCAGACTGAAAATCTTATGGGCTCTTACGTTTATTCTGATGCCTACATGGATGATGATCGCTTGGTTTTTGAAACGCTTCGTTCCGCCAATGACTACGGTGCAGTTCAATTGAACTTTGTGAAAGCCATCGGTGCTCAGTTGAGCTCGGAGGGAAAGATTCAAACTGTTGAAGCTCAAGATCAACTGTCAGGAGCTCGATTTTCTATCCGAGCTCGCCATGTCATTTCATCAGTCGGGCCTTGGACAGACCTTTTAGGGGCTGATCTCCTTCAGCGGTGGAAAAAAATTTTACGGCCTACAAAAGGTGTTCATCTGACCTTTCATCAGGACCGTTTGCCATTGACTTCAGCTGTGGTGATGGCCGCCGAGAGCCGAATTGTCTTTGGTATTCCAAGGCACGAAATGGTCATCGTCGGGACAACGGATACAGATTTTAGCGGAGACCCTTCAACGGTGTGTACGACCAATGAAGATGTCAGCTATCTGCTGGGTGTGCTCAAGCAGTATTTCCCGAAAGCAGAAATCAAGAAAGAAGACATCTTGGCCTCCTATTCTGGAGTGCGGCCTTTGGTTCATGATGGATCAGAAAATGAAGGAAAAACTTCCCGAGAACATGTGATTTTTAGTGAACCCGAGGGAATGACCTTTGTTGCGGGCGGCAAATACACAACTTATCGATTGATGGCTCAGCAAGTGGTGGAAGAAGCTCTTCAGTTCTTTTCCATCGAAGAAAGGGCGCGATGGCAACGGGCTCCAACGGCAAGCCCATTGAACCCGCTAGTGACAGTAGATACGGTGGCTGAGTCTGCACTGTTGGTCGAAGACCTCAAGGTATCGACCCAGCTCAGTCCCGAAGAAGCTCGACTTTTGGTGGATCGTCATGGCCTTGAGGCACAGAAGCTGGTGAAAGAGTATGGGACGGACCTCAGTTATTGGGAGCTCGAAGCGGCTCATGCGATTCATAGTACAATGTGCCTTCACGTCGAGGACTTCTATCGAAGAAGGGTGCCACTTTTCCTAGCAACTCAAGATCATGGACTCACCCAATTCGATCAAGTTTGCCGAGTTTTTGCCGAGCATTTGCCTCAATTGTTTAAGTCAGAGTCCGACGAAAAAATGAGAATCCTAAAAGCGATAGAATCAGAAATGAAATGGCAGTCGAGGCAGATCTAACGCGTTGGGCTGGATTGGATCCGGCCAGTGTATCTCTGTGCATTGACTCCATTTTTTTAAGTGCTTAGACTCTTTAGGATCGGAGTTTAATGCATGGGAATGTTCGATAAAGTATCAGACTATTTTTCTAATGACATTGCTATAGACCTGGGAACTGCGAACACCCTGGTGTATGTGCGCGGCCAAGGCATCGTTCTCGATGAGCCATCTGTGGTTGCTGTTCAGAAAAACTACCGCGGCACTCAAAACCGAGTTCTCGCTGTCGGTAAAGAAGCGAAGGACATGCTCGGAAGAACTCCGGGAAGTATCGTTGCTATTCGTCCCATCAAAGATGGTGTCATTGCGGATTTCGAAGTGACTCAAGCCATGTTGAAATACTTCATCCAGAAAACAATGGGTTCAAAGAAAAGCTTGATCCGTCCAAGAATTATTATTTGCGTTCCTTATGGAATCACTCAGGTGGAAAAGAGAGCCGTGAAAGAGTCTGCACAGTCTGCAGGGGCTCGAGAAGTTTATTTGATTGAAGAACCTATGGCGGCAGCGATCGGGGCTGGCTTACCTATCACCGAGCCCAGTGGAAACATGGTTGTCGACATGGGTGGTGGTACGACCGGTGTCGCAGTCATTTCTTTGGGGGGTATCGTCTACTGTAAATCAATCAAAGTGGCCGGTGATAAATTCGATGAAGCCATCGTGAACTATGTTCGTCGTCAGTTTAATCTTTTGATTGGCGAGAGAACAGCAGAAAATATTAAGGTGAAGATCGGAAATGCCTATCCTTTCGAAGAAGAAAAGACCATGGAGATTAAAGGTCGTGACCTCGTGGCGGGTGCGCCCAAAACGATTGAAATCACGAGTTCTCAAGTCAACGATGCTCTCATGGACCCTTTGTCGGAAGTTGTCGATGCTGTCAGAACGGCACTCGAGAAAACTCCTCCTGAATTGGCATCTGATATTGTTGATAATGGAATCGTTCTCACGGGTGGTGGAGCCCTATTGGCTAACCTCGATGTTTTACTCCGAGAAAGAACAGGCCTTCCGGTTTCAATTGCTGAGGATCCTTTGACCTGTGTTGTTTTAGGATCAGGTAAAGTTCTTGAGAACCTCGATCTTTTGAGACAGCTGACCATTGAATAGTTTAAGAAAGGGGAGACATGTCAGAACAACAGGTTCGATCTGTCGCTCTTTTCTTTTTCTTCATTTTCCTTGATGGAAAAAAGGCCTTAGATTCATCGGCGCGCACAGTTTCCCGACTTAAAAAATTATTGAATAAATCGAAAACTGAAATTTCTGAAATAGAGCTATTGGCAGAAGTCTGGAGTGAGTTCTTATCAATAAGAAAAAATCTCCAGCGTGGAAAACCCAGTTACTCGACCGAAGGTGGCTGGAAAATTCCACAAGAGCTTGATCTTGGGGCGTGGAAAGAATTTCAAAAGAACTCTCCAGAAGCGGAGCTCGTCATTGTTGTCCTCAATCGGATTTTGGATTTTAAGGAAGAAGTCATCTCGCAAGCGCTCCAAATCTCTTTGGGTACTGTTCGGTACCGTGCAGGAAGGGGACTTCGCCACCTCGGTAGCTATACACATACTCCAAAAATAGGCTTGAGGAGTGTGCCTAGATCATGAAAATAGGCTTTCCACTCAGCAAGAAAGGTCAACGTGAGCTGACAAGCTTTCAAGCCATTGAGCTTTTGTATGATGACCTCATAAAGAAGTTGGATGAGAGTCGCAAAAGATCTTTGGAAGCATATAAACTTGATCACCCCGAAATTCTTGGAGAAATAGAAAAAATTAAGATGGGTCTCAATTATACAGAGAGCCTCTCTCAAATCACTTTGTCCCAAGAACTCGTGAAAGAAATCGTTGAGCCAGAAACTATCACAGATGCAACCCTGAAGCAGATCCATTTTCAAGATTGGCCAGTCGGACTAAGAATGGCCCTCGAGACACTTCTTATTTCTGTCATTATTGCTAGCGTGTCCGTATTCATTCCTTGGCACAAAGTCACTGCGATGCGATGGTCGGGAGATCAATCGGTGGTTCTTGCTGAAATTGATCGACAATTTGAAATTGCGGATAACTCTGGAGAAAGCTCTGGAGACCAAGAAGAATCATCTCCCGAATTTCAGGACGAGAATGTCACGCAATCGACAGTTCCTGTCAGTGAGACCACGCAGGTGGCAGCCGCAGCTCCAGTAGCTCCTGTGGTGACAGAAACAACAATGGCCAAAGCTGCCCCAACAACAACAAATCCTCCCAAGGTTGCGGCAACAGGCTTTCTTTACAGAGGTAGCATTCAAGCCGTCAATGCCTCTGCTGCAGCTGCAAAAATCACAGAGAAACTCAGAGCGGCCGGAGGTCGTAAAGCAGGTGAAGTGGAAATGGGATGGCGGCGCGAAGAGGGTATCTTCTATTACCACTTTACGATTCCTGAATCCAAATATGAAGAAGTTCGCTCCGCCTTTTCTGAATTTGGTAATTTAAAATTGATCCAGGAAAAGCATGAGAGAATCATGCCAGAGGGAATTATCAGACTGATCATCACTGTTGAAGATAAGTCTCGAGGTGGCTCGTGAAGAAGGCGCCCTCGCTCAGAAAGCCTAGACGTAGTTTGAGGACAATTCTGATTGTCTGGTTTTTCTTGTTCTCGGTCGTCCCCTTGGCTTTCATTACTGGCTACTCGGTTATCAAGTACGAGAAAGCCATCGACAATGAGCTTTCCCAGCGGCTTCTAGGAAATGCTCGTGAAGTCAGTGTAATTCTCTCTGATTTTCAGGCAGGACTTCGAGAGCGCAGGGACAAATATCTCAAAAGCAATTCCTTGATCTACCATCTTTCGACTTCAGATTCTCAATCTTTGAGATCTCAAGCGCAAACTTGGTTGCGGTCTGAGATCGCCACAAGCCTGACATTCTTTAATAGGGACGGCAAAATGCTTGTCTCTGTTTTTAAAGACGACCGGAATGAGGTTCGAGAATTTGTGGGTGCGAACAACAGTGCGCTCTATTTGTCGGACCAGAATATTCAACGGATGAAAGATGTGGACCAATTTGCGTTTGTTGAGTTTGGCAATTCTCAAAAAATATCACTGATTTTGTTTTCCAAAGTGGTGAACAATTCTGGACGACATGTGGGCTACATCGAACAGCTCATTGATCTTGAAAGAAATTTTTTAGATCGCTTGAAGCGCAGAATGAAGCTGGAGCTCATTCTACTCAGGTCTAACGGGCAGCCCCTTGTGGCAACTCATAACGATTTTTATGTCTACAAGAAGGACTTTTTTGCCAATTATGTTCTTCCGGATTCAAATCCTTTTTTTGAACTCAGTATTCGAAATAATCCCTATGGATTTATCATGTACCCTTTGAGCTGGGGACAAACCAATTTCTTTTTGGCTCTTGGGGCCTCAAAACTAGAAGCCACCACTGTTCTTAAAAATGTCAACTTCGCATTCTTTTCAGTGGTCGGCGCTGTGATCTTGCTTCTGACGGTGATGATTATTTTTGTCTCAAAGACAATTATTCGACCGATCTCAGAACTCGTGGAAGCCATCGCTGATATGCAAAGTTCAGATCGTGTGGTGGAAATTCCCATCAAAAGTGAAACAGAAATTGGCCTTCTTACAGAGTCCTTCAACCAAATGTCTCGAAATGTTTCTCAAGCGCGTGCGGACCTTAAGCGTAAGATTAACGAATTAGAGAGCGCTAACTTAGAGCTCAAAGAAACACAATCGCGTCTGGTGCATTCTTCTAAAATGGTGAGCCTGGGCCAACTTGTCGCCGGCGTTGCCCATGAGCTCAATAATCCGATTGGTTTCATCTATTCCAACATGTCGCATCTGCGAGAATACAGTAATAAACTTTTAAATTTAATTGATACGGCTCAAAAGAATCCAAGCCGCTTGAATGAGGCTGTTGCGGCCAGTGATCTTGATTATATTCGCGAAGACTTGCCTAAGCTGATTGCGTCCTGTGAAGATGGGGCCCGTCGTACCAGAGACATCGTTCTGGGCCTTAGAAACTTCTCACGTCTTGAGGAAGCTAAACTCAAGGACATTGATGTTCATGAAGCGATAGACAATACTTTGAATCTGCTGTCTGGCGAGATAAAAAACCGAATTCAAATTCATAAAGACTATGCTCCGGTGCCGCCTTTGCTTTGTTATGCGAGTCAGATCAATCAGATTTTTATGAATATTCTGACCAATGCAGCCCAGGCCATAGAGGGATCAGGAAATATTTGGATCTCGACAAAGCTCACCCAACTCAATGACAAAGACGCGGTCGCAATTTCTTTTCAAGATTCAGGAAAGGGCATGACACCCGAGGTTCTTGAAAAGATCTTTGACCCCTTCTTTTCAACAAAAGGCGTGGGGCAGGGAACTGGGCTTGGCCTCAGTATTAGTTATGGGATCATTCAATCCCATGGTGGAGAGATCCAGGTAAAATCTCAACCGGGCATTGGCACTGAGTTCGTGATTAAGCTTCCTTTAAAGCCACCGACAGCTTCTTAATCTGTCTTAATATGAGATCTTGTTTGAGGCCTCTACAAAAGTCTGGTGAAAAGCCGATAGGTTTTCTATGAGATCTCAGAGTCAAAAAGATAGTCCTGTGCTTGCCCTTGGATTGCTTGTGTGCGCGGCACTTCTTTATTTTCTGGGGCTTTCCCAGCACGAAGTGAATCATTATGATTTAAGCTCTGAGTCACAAGTCGAAGAAATCTCGAGCGATGAAGTGGTGAATAAGCATCTCTTCATGACAGATCAAAAACTGCAGCTCGAAGCTTTAAAAATGAAGCAACAGAATTCATTTCAAGCACCTGAGTTTCAGGGCAATACATCTGCTCCAAGGCCAGATCAGTTTCTTCCTCAGGGCATTGATCATTCACTGGACAGCTTTGAATCTCAAGTTGTTCAAGATTTGAATCGGTACCCTAAAAAGATCGATAATTACGTTTCTCCAGGCTCCCAAATCCAAAACTTAGTGATGGAAGAACAGCTTCGTCGAGAACAAGAGCTCAGAGTGCGGCAATCGCTAGCTCAGCAATTTATTGATAATGCACGGGCTGGTGGCTACGAAGTGCGACTCGATGAAAACTTTAACATTGTTTCTGTCAAAAAATTGCGCCAGCCGAGTCAGGCTCAACCGAATCTCTTCCGGGGTTCGGGCTCTTCAGCGAAATAGGCGACTTTCGCGAAACGAAAAAAAGGAATCAGAGGTCACGATGACATGATCGAGCATCGGGATCTCGATTAATCTGCTCAGCTTTTTGATTTTTGCCGTGAATAGAATGTCCTCTTCAGAGGGGAGGGCTGCATTGCTTGGATGATTGTGAGTGAGCACAAAGCTGACTGTTTTTTGTGTCACAATGGTCCTGAGTATTTCTCGAGGATGAATGACCGTGCGATCCAGAGTTCCGCGAAAGAGCAATTCAAAGTGGACGACCTCTAGGCCTGAAGAAAGACAAATGATCCAGACCTCTTCCTGGTGTGGTGACATTCTGGGTCGTATAAAATCGGCTACGGCTTGGCTGTTTGAAAGAGTCATGGATGGCGAGGCATCAAATCACATACTGTAATGCACTAAAATGCAGCTGGTTTGAAATTCACACCTCGGCGGATGTCCGAACAGTGAATCAATAGTTGCCTCTCACATTGATGTTCTAGAGAATAGAAACATTCAAGCGAGGAGCTGCTATGAAAAAACTGTTAGCAATTTCATTACTTTTTATCTCATTTGTTTCATTAACGTCTTGTGGGCCCAAAGCTTTTGTGAAGGGTCAATATGATGATGTTGAAAGAACAAATCTGTTGAATGATCAGTGGTCAGAAACCGATATGCAGAATATCGTGAAAGCCATGGTTGCGAGCATGGTGAAACATCCAGCTATCGCGAGTGCTTCAAAAATGCCCATTTTGATGGTGACCAATCTTCAAAATAAGACCAGTGAACATATCGACACGCAGTCCGTCATGGATATGGTGCGCGTTGAGCTCACACAGTCTGGCAAAGTGGCTTTCATCGACAAAGAGGCCAGAAACGATCTTGCTGATGAGTACAATTACCAAGACTCTGGAATGGTTAACAATGAAACTAAGAAGGGACCAGGCAATCAGATCGGTGCCGATTTTATTGTGAATGGTCGTCTAGATTCTATCGTTCAAGAAGTGGGTAAGGAAAAAACTGTTTATTACAAAATCACTTTGAATATGACGAATCTCAAGACTTCCGTCATCACTTGGACAGATCAAAAACAGATCCGTAAAGCATTTAAGAAGAAAACGATCGGACTCTAAGATATATGAGATTCGCTCTCATCACAGCCCTGCTGCTCACCGCGGGCTGTGCTTCTTATCAAAGCAAAGTCAGCGAATCTAGATCCCTTTTGAAGCAAGGGCGAACCACAGAGGCTCTTGCAAAGCTTGAGACTCTCGCACAAGAAGAATCGAAAGATCAGCTGATTTACTTGCTCGACTATGCAACTGCACTCCAAGTTATCGGAGATTATAAACAGAGCACTCAAGTCTTCTTGAAAGCCGATCGATTTGCTGACCTTCAAGATTATCACTCGGTCACAAATCTTGTGGGAGCGACTCTTGGGGGTGAAGAGTCCATCCAATATAAAGGTGAATCTTTCGAGAAATTTTTGATCAATACGATGCTAGCTCTCAATTTTCTTTCTCAGAATAATCAAGAGTCAGCTTTGGTTGAAGCTCGTCGAATCAATGAGAAGATTTCAAAAATGCGAATGGATGGACGCGAGCCTTACGAGCTCAGTCCTTTTGCGAAGTATTTGTCTGGGCTTGTTTGGGAATCTCAGGGAAGATTTGACGACGCTTATATTTCATTCGAACAAACCTATCAGCTGGACCCTTCGATTCCCTTTATCAAGGAGGATCTGGTGCGAGGAGCGATCAAGGCTCGCAGAAGTGATTCAGCTCAAGACTGGAAAAAGAAATTCAGTGAAGTGCAAGAGTCTGATCTTTGGTTGAATCGTCAACGCGGAGAACTCGTTGTCCTGGTCCAGCAGGGCTGGGGACCAGTGAAGGGCGCACGCCCGGGTGACTATACATTTCCACAGCTTTTCCCTCAGAGATCTGAAACAGCTTACGCCCAAGTTTCTGTGGATGGCCAGCCAGTCAAGACTACGCAAGTGGTGTACAACATCGAAAAGGTAGCCATCGAGACCATGAACAAAGATTACGGCGCTCTCGTGGCCCGAAGAGTGGGTGGCGTCGCGGCCAAAGCTGTTGTTGCTGATCAAGTTCGTCAGCAGAATCAACTCTTGGGCGATCTTGCTTGGATTGCAATGAATGTCGCAGATCGCGCAGATGTGCGCCAATGGTCGACCTTGCCAGAGACCATTCAGATGGCTCGACTTCAGTTACCGCCAGGGAAATACAAAATCAAAATTCATGGAATTTCATCAGGGGGGACTCCGACAGGGGAAGCTCTAGAAGATGTTCCTGTGCTTATTAAGTCAGGTCAGAGATCTTTTGTTACTTGGCGTGCACTGAAATAAAAAACCCGAGCTTGCACTCGGGTTTTAAAGATTTAACTCTCAATCAACAGTAACAACTATGTGTTGCCAGTTGGTAAGTTTGGAGTGTCATCATCTGACAATCCAGGAAGGATTGTTGCTTTTTCAGCAGCGTTTTTGCTGGTGTTATCAGCAGCGACACGTGCAGCAGCAGAAGCAACTCGTGCCTCCAGGTTCTGTTTCACGTCATCAGAAGAAGCTCTTTCAGCCTGCAATGCAGCAGCTGCAGCTTGCTTCATCATATAGTCTTGAGGAAACGCACCTAATTTAGCCAAGTAGCTAGAGATGCTTCCGTTGCCATTTTGGATAATTTCACGAAGCGTGAAAAGAGGAGCATACTGAGAAGCTTTCTTTTCAGATTCGAAAATGATCTGAGTCAAAGTGGCAGCAGTGATGTCATTCTTAGACTTGTTGTCTATAACCATCACTTCTTCGTTTCCACGAATCATTTTTGCAATGTCATCCAGAGTCACATAGCAGCTCTGCTGAGTGTCGTAGAGCTTACGGTTCTGATATCTCTTGATGATTTTGATTTTGCCGCTGTTTGAAGCTTTCATGCCTGTCACAGTTTCCATCTGGTTAATCAAAGTGGCCTCCCCCAGAGTTAAGTTGTTAAAACCTTTGGGCTTTAGATGGGCGCAACCTAGCCCTGCCGCCACATCTTGTCAAGCGAGGGTCCAAAAGGCATTTCGACACCACGCACTATTTTACTCAATCTCAGACTCAGACACTTTGCTTAAAGGTTAGGCAAAATATGGATTCCCACTCAAGTTTTTCCACTGATGGCCGAAAAGTTCTTACTGGACAGAGGTCGAGGCAGATGAGTAATGAAAATATTAAGGAAAATCAAATAGTTAAAACAGGCGGAATTATGGGTCTGTTTTCTATTCTAACCCTGTGTGGTTGGCTCTTGGCGCCCGTTTTTTCATCACAATCTCATCTCGAGATCGAAAAGACCCAAATGAAAGCCCAAAGTCTAGGCTATCAAATTCTTCAAATACACAAGGCGTCAAAATCATCTCGAGGGCCTGCTTCGGCGATTCATGAGGGCAATGATGAAGGGAGCCTAGGGACCGATCTCTGGGGTCAGCCTTTCCGCTATAGTGTTTCTCCGGATGGAAGTGTCCTTGTCTATTCCTTGGGCAAAAACAAGAAAATGGAAACCATCGTCGACCAAGCTTTCGTGATGAATAAGCAAATCAGCTTCGGCGGTGATGATGTCGGAGTTTGGATTCAAACGAAGTAATTTGAGACATAAAAATTTTTGTCCCCGACAATCGTCTAGATCCCTCAAAGTTCAATAAAGGTCGCCTCTCATATGGCCGAAAAGTCTTGGGAGAGGGGGCCTTCATGCAAGCGGGGCTTTCAAGACAAGTTGTTTCCATTCTGTTCCTGATTGTGGCTCAAATTCTTCTGCTGGCTTGCTCTTCGACACCAAAGACTTTCCAAAGACCTTATTTTGAAGCTTCCTATCAAGATTACAATCGAGCTCCCGCTTCGATGACACCACCAGCTCATGCTGGTGAAGGTCAGCACCCTCTTGATCCCGTCTACATGCGAACACAGGCAGACTATCATTTCGCCATCGCTGAAGCCCATAGCTTAGAAGGCAATCATCACAAAGCAGTTGATTCTCTGAAGATGGTTTTGGTGTATGATCAAGAGTCTGCTCAAGTGCCCCTTCGTTTGGCTGCTGAGTACGTAAAGCTGGGTCTGCTTTCTGAGGCTCTGGAGTACGCAGAACTAGCCAAGAAGAAGAACCCCAAACTGGTTGATGCCCGGATTCTTTTAGGTGGTCTCTATTCAACCCTGAAAGCCTACGAGAAAGCTTTAGCCGAATATGAAGCCGTTCTCAAATTTGACCCCGAAAATATCGAGGCGCCGCTCTATATTGGAGGCGTTTACGCTGAACAGAAGAAGTTTGACAAAGCCGCGCAAATGTTTGAGTCCCTCGTTCGAGGTGATAGGTATCCTCAGCCTCATCTGATTCACTTCTACTTGGGACGAATTCGATCTGAACAGAAGGGCGAAAAGTTTCAAAGAGCAGCAGAGAATGCATTCAAAAAAGCTCTCGAATTAAAGCCCGACCATTTGGAATCACTGTTAGCCCTGGGTGAAATGCATGGACGCCGTGGAGATTCAAAATCTGAACTTGAGTTGTATCGAGTATTCCAAAGAGATCATGGACCCGATGTGAGGCTGGCAGAAATTCTGGTAGATAAGTATCTTGAATCAGAGAACTTGGAAGCAGCCTATGATCAGCTGGTGATTTTAGAGAAAGAATCTGATGAGTCCCTGAATGTAAAAGTGCGCATGGCCCTTGTTCTCATCGAACAAAAAAACTTTCCAGGAGCTGTCGAGAAATTGCAGGAAGTATTACGGGCCGTGCCTGAGTCGGATAAAATCAGATTCTATCTCGCGGCTGTCTATGAAGAAATGAAAGACAATAAAAATGCGATCAAGCATTTCACTCGGATCCCGGCGGAAAGCCCTTTTTATTCCGAGTCGATTCTGCATGCGAGTTACCTCATGAAACAGCAAGGCCAAGCTGATGAAGCCCTCGAACTTGTTCGCACAGCTCTTGAAAAGCGAAAAGATATTCCGCAGTTCTATCCCATCTATGCTTCGTTGATCGAAGATCCTAAAGAATATCCTCAGGCTCTCAGTAAATTGCAAACTGCGGATGAGATGTTCCCAGAGAACGTTCAAATCAAGTTCTTTATGGGCATGCTTCACGACAAGCTGGGAAATAAGGAAAAAGTCGTCGAGAGCATGGAGAAAGTGATCGAACTCGACCCTAATCATGTGCAAGGTCTCAACTATCTCGCTTTCACTTTGGCTGAAAAAGGTCTTCGACTTGAGAAGGCAGAGACGTTGGCTCGAAGAGCTCTCGAGTTTGAGCCCAATGATGGATACATCATGGATACGCTGGGTTGGATTTTGTATAAACAAGGCCGCTTGAAAGAAAGCATTAAGATCCTTGAAGCAGCCCACCAAGCTGTACCCAATGAATCCATCATTGCTGAACATTTGGGTGATGCCTACTACAGTCATGCCCTTGTGAACAAAGCTCGGGAAATGTACATCCGAGCCGTTGAGGTCGAAATTGATGAGTCAAAGATTAAAGAAATTCGCGCAAAGATCACAGCTATTGATAAGCAGGAATTCAAGCTCGGCTCTTCTCAGCAGCGACAACCTGCTTCTGTCCAGCCTGCCAAGTAGACTACGGACTGTATTTCAAAAAAGTACCCATTTGCGAGATCACACTATTGTATTGAGTCGCTGTGATCGTGGCTCCGTTGGCCGTGTAGACTGAAGAATCAACACTATTGTCGATGAAGAAGGTCTTCTTGAGCTCAAGAAAGTTTCCCGGGTAATTAAAATTAAATTTTTCGAACCCCGTTTTATCGACAAAAGATCCTTCGATAGCTGTCGTTGTGCTGACAGTAAACTGGTAACTAATGCTTCCTAGGGTTAGGCTGAGAATATTTCCTGTGGTCGCTAAATTGGCATAGCGAACAATTGATTCAGCTCCATTTGTCTGTTGAGTAAATCCTCCCGTACGGGTGAGCACCTGCACACTATAAATGTCATTTGCAATTCGTAGGGAGTTGCCATCAAGAACTGCTGAGCTCTCTTGAGTGTAAGAGCCTGAGCCGCTCGTGGCATAGATGATCTTGTAGTTGGCTCTCAAAGGACAACCTGCTCCTGTGGTTGAGAAGTGTTCGCCCACAAGATTTGTTGACGTTGTCACAGAGATTAATGTTGTGGAAGTCGTGCAATTCGTTGATCCCTGCACCGCTGAAACGATTTGGCCGAGAGTTGTTTCCAAGGGGGCCGTCGTCGAAGTGCTGAGGACAATCCGTGCCGCACTTTCTAGGCGCCCCACTCCTACCACAGAACGAGCAAGAATTGAAGATTGGGTCACACTTAGGCCCAAGGTGGTTGTCGGGTTAAAAGCATCAATATCTTCATTTGCACTTTTACAGGCAGAGAGAAGTGTCATCGAAACGAGAACACTGAGGACTCCAAGTCCCACTGAAAGAAAGGATTGCGGCCTGAAAATCATAGGTCATCCTATCTGAAGTGTTGCCTGGACCGCAAGCTCTGTGGAACTATTTTCCTTATGAGACATTTACTACGACATCAATGGATTGAGCTTTTTCTTGTTTCAGTTCTACTCTCTGGGTGTGCGACAGCTCCGAAGTTTGATTCTGGAAAATCACAAGGAACTTGGAAAACAGAAATTCAATTCAAAGACAAAATGAAAGATAAATCACAAAGCTTCTCGAGTGTGGTCTTTGCGGAGAAAAATTGGCCACTCAGAATGGAGATCACCGGAACTTTAGGCGTCTCCGTTGCGAGCCTACTGATTGAGGAAAATCAAATCCATGGACTTTTGCATCTCAAGAAACAATCACTGATTGGGGAAAATTCACAAAGTGGGATCAAACCAGTCATTGGCTTTGAGATTCCCCCCGAAATTCTTTTGAGTGCTTTTTTTGATGAGCCGATCAGCGATAAAAATTGGACTTGTCGGCAAGACGCCAATGGCAAAGTGGAAGAATGCCTTCGACTGAAGGATAAATTCAGAATCGCTTGGGCGGATCGAGATGAAGAACGAAAAAGGGTGATCCTTGAAACAGATCGATTCGAAGCCCAGATCCTTGTCAAAGATTTCCAGCCTAAAGTCCAGAACCGAGACCGTGTTTTCAAGCTCAGTATACCGTCTAGTTATAAGCAGTATAAGGTCAGGCCCTAGTTCACCCCGAGATTCTGGAAAAATGTCTCGTTTTGTGACTTAGGTTTAACTGATTTCACACACATCTGGGTATAATACTCATAGGGGCAAATCACGCCCTCAAAACCGCCCACCAGGGCCATTCAAGGAGCGACTTTATGGCCAAGAATGTCGACCTCTCATCCATCGTCAGAAACTGGCAGAATCAGCATGGTGTCTATCAACATGGTTGGTCCGGAAGCTTTCAAGACTATTTGGATCTCGTGAAAACAAATCCAAAAGTGACTCGAAATGCTTATCAGCGGATGTATGACATGATTCTCGAATCAGGAACCGAAGAATATGTCGACTTCAAGAAGCCAGTGGTGAGATACAAATTTTTTGATGATACAAAGAACAACGGGAAAGATGCCGTCTTCGGGCTTGATATTCAGCTCATGAAGCTAGTGAATGTCTTGAAAGCGGCGGCTCTTGGCTACGGAACTGAGAAACGTGTGATCTTGCTTCACGGACCGGTTGGCTCTGCCAAGTCAACGATTTGCCGCATGCTCAAGAAGGGTCTTGAGGCCTACTCAAAAACCGACAATGGAGCTATGTACACTTTTGAGTGGATCGATCCTGACAATCAATTGGACGGGCTGCTGGGCAAAGACGTGAAAGCTTATCAGTCACCCATGAATGAAGAGCCTCTCTTGTTAGTGCCTGAAGACCTCCGTGCTCAGGTCGTCGAAGAAATTAATCGCGGACAAGATGGCACTTTCCGGGCCACCATTGACGGAGAGTTGAGTCCCCCTTCAAGATTTATTTTCAAAGCTCTCATGGATCGCTATCAAGGTGATTTGTTGAAAGTGTTCAAGCATGTTCGAGTGAAACGATTGATTCTTTCAGAGGCAGATCGTATTGGAATTGGAACCTTTCAGCCCAAAGATGAAAAAAACCAAGACTCGACAGAGCTCACTGGAGACATCAACTATCGAAAGATTGCTGAATATGGAACAGACTCAGATCCCCGTGCCTTTAACTTTGATGGTGAATTCTGTGTCGCCAATCGTGGCATGATTGAATTTGTCGAAGTTTTAAAACTTGATGTGGCTTTCTTGTACGATCTCTTGGGGGCCTCGCAAGAGCACCGAATTAAGCCCAAAAAATTCGCTCAAACTCATATCGACGAAGTTATTATTGGCCATACCAATGAGCCTGAATATCGTCGTCTTCAAGACAATGAGTTCATGGAAGCTCTTCGAGATCGCACTGTGAAAATTGATATCCCTTACATTACCCGATGGAAAGAGGAGATCAACATTTACAAGAAAGATTTCAACGTCCAAAAGCTCAGAGGAATCTCGATAGCTCCTCACACTATTGAAATGGCAGCGATGTGGGCGATCCTCACGCGACTTGAGAAGCCGAAGAAGGCAAATTTAAACCGAGTTCAGAAACTGAAGCTCTATAATGGTAAGACACTTCCAAACTATACCGAGGACAACGTCCGAGAGCTTCGCAAAGAAACAATTCGTGAAGGTCTTGAGGGAATTTCTCCTCGATACATTCAAGACAAGCTATCTAATGCCATTGTGGCGGCTCAGCAAAACAACAAAGGATCTGTGAATCCATTTATGATTTTGAATGAGCTCGATAGTGGACTCAAGCATCACTCACTGCTGAGTGATGAAGAAAGGAAAGCGGATTACCGTGAGCTCTTAGGCGTGGTTCGCCAAGAGTATGAAGAAATCATCAAAGGTGAGGTGCAAAGAGCCATCAGCGCGGATGAAAGTGCTCTGCAAAGACTCTGTGCGAACTACATCGACAACGTGAAAGCTTTCACTCAGAAGGAGCGCGTTCGAAATCCTTTTACTGGCGTCGATGAGGAGCCCGATGAAAGACTGATGCGCTCAATTGAGGAAAAGATAGAAATTCCTGAGTCTCGAAAAGAAGATTTCCGTCGCGAGATCATGAATTACATCGGAGCTTTGGCATTGGATGGGAAAAAGTTCAATTACAAAATGAATGACCGTCTTCACAAAGCGCTCGAACTGAAGCTCTTTGAAGATCAGAAAGATACGATCAAGCTCACTTCATTGGTCTCTTCTGTGGTGGACAAAGACACTCAAGAAAAGATCGATATTGTGAAGACTCGATTAATCAAAGACTTTGGTTATGACGAAATTTCAGCAATCGATGTTTTACATTATGTCGCGAGTATTTTTGCTCGGGGAGATATTAAGAACAAAACTTAGAAAATATTCTAAGTGAGGTTGGGGACCTATGTCGATCAAAGAAGACCTGAATCGCTTTCGCGATATCATTCGAGGAAAGATCAAAGAAGACTTTCGAAGGTTCGTGAGTCAGGGTGAAATGATTGGCAAAAGAGAAAATGAGTATGTGAAGATCCCACTTCCTCAGGTAGAGATTCCGACCTTTCGCTATGGTCCTAAGAATCAAGGCGGCGTAGGACAAGGTGAGGGAAAACCTGGGGATTCAGTGGGTGAGCCTCAACCTGGACAAGGACAAGCAGGGAATACCCCTGGCGAGCATTTGCTGGAAGTGGAGTTCACCGTCGGAGAGCTCGCTCAAATCTTAGGTGAGAAGCTGGCGCTTCCAAATATCAAACCCAAAGGTCAGAAAAATGTTGAGACAACAAAGACCAAGTATTCAGGGCTTGCACCTGTAGGCCCTCAAGGCCTCAGGCATTTCAAGCACAGTTACAAACGAGCTCTTGCACGACAGATTTCTTCGGGCACTTATAACCCAGGTGATCCCATGGTGATTCCTCGTCGTGAAGATATGAAGTACAAGTCTTTCAAAACTGTCACTAAGCCGATGACCAAAGCGGTAGTGATCTACATGATGGACGTTTCTGGATCCATGGGCGATGAACAGAAGGAAATTGTTCGCATTGAAAGTTTTTGGATCAATGCTTGGCTTCAAAAGCATTACAAGGGTCTTGAAACTCGCTTCATTATTCATGATGCCGCGGCGAAAGAAGTGGATGAGAACACTTTCTTTAAAACCAGTGAATCTGGGGGAACTCTGATCAGCTCGGCTTATAAGCTTTGCCAGGAAATGATCGAGAAAGACTATCCACCGAACGAGTGGAACATCTATCCTTTCCATTTCAGTGATGGAGACAACTGGAGCGGGGAAGATACACGATTGTGTGTGAGGCTTTTGCACGAATTTTTTCTCCCAAAGTGTAATGCTTTCTTTTACGGACAAGTCGAAAGCAAATACGGCAGTGGTCAGTTCCTGAAAGACCTGCAAAAGGAATTTGGCGATGATGACCGGGTGATCACGAGTCAAATTGAGAACAAAGACAAGATCATGGACTCTATTAAAGACTTTTTAGGAAAGGGGAAGTAGGTATGGCTAACCTCACACCCGAACTAGAAGCCGAAAGAAAAAAAATCTGCGGTCACGCCAAAGAAGTCGGCCTTGATTTTTTCGAGACGATTTTTGAGCTGATCACTTATGATCAAATTTGTCAGTTTGCCGCCTATGGTGGCTTTCCTGTACGCTACCCCCATTGGAAATTTGGAATGGAGTATGAACACCTTTCGAAATCCTATGAATATGGGCTTTCAAAAATTTACGAAATGGTGATCAATACGGACCCTTGCTATGCCTATTTGATGGAAGGCAACAGCATGATGGACCAAAAACTCGTGATGGCTCACGTTTATGGTCACTGTGATTTCTTTAAGAACAATATTTGGTTTTCAAAAACCAATCGAAAAATGATGGACGCGATGGCGAACCATTCCACTCGCATTCGACGATATATGGATAGATATGGTCAGGATGTGGTGGAAAATTTCATTGATCGCTGTCTTTCTATAGAGAATCTGATCGATCGTCATTCGGTCTACACAACAACCTCTATTT
>JBKCXY010000303.1:0-4882 GCA_046315835.1 Pseudobdellovibrionaceae bacterium
CTTATGAAATCTGCGTGTTCGTTGGTGATTTCTGTTTCTTGTAAAACAAGAAACAGAAATTCCGTCCGATTTCCCTTTTTTCTCTAGAGAGTTAGGTAGTTAGAGGACGGCGTTCTGCTGAAGGGACAGGATTTTGAGTCAGTTTTAGTTCAGCTCAAGTCCGAATCAAAAAGTGAGCGGCGTAAAAAAGCGGAGATTGTTCTCCGCTTTCTCTGGCTCAACTTTGCATAGACACTTATTTTCCTTCGAGGTCGCCGTCAGAAGGCCCGACATCCAAAGCGACTGGAACGGTTCCACCCTTGGAGGTCGTTAAGAATTCAGGCAGACTACGGTTGCTCATTCCGCCAACTTTCAAACTCGAGGGATGTTTGTACCCGTTGAAGCGCCCCTCATCAACGAGGAATACACCTTGAAACTCAGACTCATCGATTCCATAAGAGTTTCCAGAATTTCCTTTGATGCGCTCTTTCCAAGAGGCGTTTCGTTTGAGAGGAGTCACATCTGGCCACTGGTCAATATGGAAAGTTCCCTCCTCGAGGTAAGAAGATTCAGGAACTCCCCGGGCCAGTACGGCTCCGCGATCACTCGTGGCGCTATTGCTCTTGCGAACAGATTCTGTTGTCAGGATGAATTCCCACGGTTTCTTTTCTCTTTGCAATAAATAGCGAGAGAGTGAAGTGTCTCGAAGACCCTCAATCGCATAGACTCGAACTATTTCAGTTCCCACGGGAAGTAGATGATGAGTCAGAGCAATCGCTCCGTTCTCAAGACGAGTACACCCTGAACTTCTGGGATTGCCAAACATGTTAACCCATGTCTTGCGAGTGTATTGGATAAACTTATCCCCATCTGCTCCCCAGCCTATTGTTCCATGAATCCATTGCGAATTAGAGTTAGGTCCCATCAATCCCGCAAACCAACCAAAGGCACCACGGAGGGTTCCAGTTTCTTTGTTTGGAAGAAGGCCTTTATCAAACCACTTTAAGGGGTTCGCGCCAGGGGGAGGAAGTTGAGGAAACCGGGGGTCATACCAGGAGGGGTAATGAGCTTCGCCGTCTTGATAAAACTTTATCCAGTCTGTGATGCGGTAGCGGCCAAGCCAGGTAAGGAACCGAGTCTGGTCATTTCTGGGGCCTTCGGGGCGGCCTACGACCATCTCGGTTTCCATGATGAGTCTATGCGGGCAGTCCGGTGAGCTTGTGCAACGCTCGTAGATGCGTGTTCTTTCTGTAGCCACGTTCTGGATCACGAAATATCGAGAGCCTGTCTCAGTCTTCACTTGTGTGAAGGGGGCCTCTGAAAGGAACTCCGAAGAAACATAGAGTTCCTCGTGATTACCGGAGTAGCTTGCCGAATTTAGAACTTTCACTCGGACCAACGGTGTTGATGAGTCAAGAGGGTCAACGATCTCGACTTGATCATTGGTTGTCAGCGCTCCAATGACCGAATCTGAGCTCAAGGATTTTGTGTTCCGTAAGTTCAGTTTAAATGTTGTAACGTAGTACACCCTGCCCACAGCGACACTGGATTTATCTTCACTTCGCACAGTCGCGGCAGCAGACGAAGCTTGAGCAAATACCTTGAGAGAGCTTGTTGCGGTCACTAGGGCCAGGCCCGTCATACTTGCAATGAGAATCGTTTTTTTCATATACACCTCTACTTGTTGACCAGCTGTATAACCTTTCTTTGTCATCCCTGAAAGTGTCAGAATTTTTGACAGCGAATTCTTTCATGGGAGGAACTGTCAATGTTATCGCCGACTCATCGACTTAGCTCTCAGAACGCATCGATCAATGGAGTAAAAACAGAAGTAACACTTTTTTGCTCATTAAACTTTGCCTAGACGAAAGCGCAGACATATCGTGAAAGCCAGTCCTGATATGGCTGCTGCGCTGTAGTAATTCTCCTGCTGAGGCACTCTCCCATCTGAAGAGAGAGGTCGTATTGGCCTCCTCGTGAGGTTTTTTCAAACTAACTTTTGGGATTAGGATTGAAATGGACTCCAAATCTGGTGTCCGTTTCGATGAAGGTCCAGTTCCAAGCTATTTTGGTATAATTCTTCGCGGAAAGTGAATTTTTATTCTAGGCTAACTTCATGAAAAAATTTATCACTACGCTGTTTATCATGTTGTCATCAATATCTACAGAAGCAACTTTTCTTGAGGCTAAACCCCTTCGAGATCTTCTTTCTGTTATTCAGTCGTCAGATTTGAAGTACACAGAAACGGGTATGGTGTTTGGTTTTATCTCAATAAATAGCTGTGTCTATACGAGTGAATCACTCATCTTGATTAAAAACTATTGTTTTCCCGAGCGAAAGTACCCTGCTAAAGGGTTTACTATTCTTTCACAAAAATTTGGTTTGATTGATATCTACCAAGAAGAGCTAGATAAAACGTTGTTGAAAAGAGACATAAGAATTGATGTTTTTCCAGAGGTGCTGAGGCGGTATCTTAAAGGTTCTCTCAAAAACCTAACCTTACCAGAGATTAACAACATTCTGGAAGCGACTAAGAACAAATACAGTCCAGCGTGCTGGTCCACAAACTTTAGTTTTTACACTGAAGGTGCAGAGGTCAAATGTAATGTACCTACTACAAATGTGATTGATTTTGATTTATGGGCAACTGAAACGCAGGCCGTATTGGCTGATAAAAAAGCGTGGTCGGCCCTCATTGATCTATTAGAATATCAACTCAAAGAGGGAACGCTTGGCTCTGCAGCCAAGCCGTAAATCAATTTCTTCAAGAGTGGTTTTGTCCCATAAGCCCTCAAGGATAAAAGAGTAAACAAGCATTACTCGGCAGTCCTGAAAAGGCGGAAGCCCACATCGTCGCTGCGATAGCCAGGGTCTCGGGGGCTACGGGAGGGCAAGCTGAAAGCTCTGTCGCTCGAACTTCCGCCAAGCACAAGGCGGTGCAACCCTGATGTGGGACCCCCTGGATCTATACCTCCAGAAAAACGAGAGCCGTACCAGTCTTCAACCCATTTCGAAACATTGCCGTGAAGATCGTAAATAGGCTTGCCATAGTAGAAGACCGGCTTCTTTGAACCTACAGGCTGAGGTCGTGAATTCGAATTCGTCTGGCCATGTGTATAGTCGCCTTCAGCAAGGCCGCTTAAGCGCCTGACAAGCCCCCACTGAGCTTCAGTCCCTAAGCTATACACTTTATCTCGTTTGTGGCCAGGAAACAAATTCTCGAGAGCCCTTTGAACTTTTGGGTTATCGAGTTTTGACAACTCATTGAGACCCTTTTTCCAAAGACTACTGTCATCATGGGAAACCTGCATCACGGGTCGGCTTTTGCCGTAAATGTTGGACGGCGAAGCCTTCAGTGCATTGTACTCCCGACCTCCGCGTAGATTTCGTTTTATGAGATCCACAACCACCCGGTATTTTTCCTGGGTCACATCTACAGACATAATTTCGAATGGCTTTGAAACCGTGGTCAAAACCTTGACCCCATTAAAGTCCATCATGAATGAGCTTGGTTCAATGCGTACAAAATCAACTATGGGGGTCCCTTCGGGATATTCCATGGTTTTCTGATTGATGTTGCGTTCTTTTAATTGGAAACGCCGTCCTTTCGCGTCTGGTCTTGCTCGCTCAACATAATCAGCAAGATCCCCTTTGCCGCTCAGCCTGAGTTGTTCGACTTCCGTAAAGCCTTGGGCGTTCTTGGCATTGACATCAAACTCTGGATTAGAAATGAGCCATTCGATAACTTTGTTCTGACGATAGTGGGCTGCTAGCTGTAGCAAAGAAAATTGGCTGATGTTTTTGTGATTGATTTCAAAAAAGCCCGAGCCGACAAGAGCCTCTAGCTGCCATATTTGTCCTTTTTCGACAGCCTCTGACCATTCTTTATTCAATTCAACCGCAAATTTTCTCTTTCTAGGGTCCGCTGTATTATGCCAGTCCTTTATTTCTTTTAAGAGGAGCTCCCGCTCTTGGTGAGAAACGTACCTTTTGAAATCAAGGTTTCCATTGAGCTGATCAATCGCAAGAATATTTTCAAACGTAGCCAGCTTTCTGATCTCAAGGCTTGCTCCGGGGGTGTAGGCCCAAGCTTCAAGATCATTAAAAAAGGCCGTCGATGTTAAGAGCCCTTCGGCTTCCAGAGTTTTTAAAATCGGCGCCACCGTTTTGATGTAGCGAACTTGGTCGGCTTCACTACGTGAGTGGGAGAGAGGCGTAATGCGTGCGTAAATGTATTTTACCACTGAGGCCAGCGTTGCCGGCGCAATCAGCTTTTGCGCGGCCGAGTTCTGGAAGCTTGAAAGAATATGAATAAGTCTTTCGTGATCGGCTTCGGATTTGGAATTCAAAAGTTTTCCGAGTTCATCGGTGATTTTTGACGTAATGTATTTATCCAATGAGGCCTGCGTTGCCGGCGCAATCAATTTTTGCCTGGTCAAGTTCTGTAAGCTCGAAAAAACCCGAATGAGACTTTCGTGATCGGCTTCGGATTTGGAATTCAAAAGTTTTCCGAGTTCATCGGTGATTCTCGAATCAATATATTTTTTCACTGTGGCCAGCGTTGCCGGCGCAATCAGCTTTTTCCTGGCCAAGTTCTGTAAGCTCGAAAAAACATGAATGAGTTTTTCGAGATCGGCTTCGGATTTGGAATTCAAAAGTTTGCCGAGTTCATCGGTGATTTTCGAGGTAATGTGTTTATCCACTGAGGCCAGCGTTTCCGGCGCAATCGACTTTTGCGCGGCCGATTTCTGGAAGCTCGAAAAAACGTGACTGAATCCTTTTTGATCGGCTTCGGATTTGGAATTAAAAAGTTTTCCGAGTTCATCGGTGATTTTCAAGGCTATATGTTTTTCCACCGTGGCCAGCATTTCCGGCGCAATCAGCTTTTTCCCGGCCCAGTTC
>JBKCXY010000304.1:0-7934 GCA_046315835.1 Pseudobdellovibrionaceae bacterium
GCTGAAGGGACAGGATTTTGAGTCAGTTTCAGAACATCAGAACGGGGACTTCAAGATCAGGGCTCATGCTTTTTTTCGAGTTGCGAAACCCCAAAGCTTTGATCTCTTCGGCCGTCTGAACGGGAACCGCTGACAAGTACAAACTGACTCAAAATACTGTCCCTGGTCTTCGCTACCGCCTCAGTGGAGCCAACATTTCCTGATGAAATCTGCGTGTTCGTTGGTGATTTCTGTTTCTTGTAAAACAAGAAACAGAAATTCCGTCCGATTTCCTTTTTTTCTCTATTGAGTTAGGTAGTTAGAGGACGGCGATCTGCTGAAGGGACAGGATTTTGAGTCAGTTTAAGATCATCACTTGAACATCGCGGAAGCCAACTCCGTAGTAAACCGTGTTCACGGAAATAGTATTGAGGAAAATAGAAGCAGTTGAGGAAAGAACATCTGAAAAAAGGCCATGGGTCAAAAAGTAAGGAGAAATCAAAGAGACGGAGGCAAAACCCTGTCGCTAAAAGAGCACATTTCGGACCTTGACCGAATCTTGACATTATCCCCCCTCCATTTTGGACAGCCGAGGACTTGCTCTAGAGCAATTACGGAATTCGGAGCGATGCGGTTACCTGAGCAGGTAATTCATAATCCGAGGAATATTCTCGGGGGCTTCTTGCTGACCGGAATGGGTCGAATGAAAGAAAACAATTTCAATATGATCAAGGTGCTGGGCCACCATATTCCAGTTGACGGGCTCGTTCTCGAAAAACCAAATCTTATCATAGGCCTTATGGGGAACTCCACGGAACCAATTCGTCTTGAACTCGGCATCGTCCAGACCCGCTTGGGGTTTAAGAACCAACTGTGCTTGAGGGCCCGAGAGGGGAAAATTCCACTTTCTGAGAACTTCTTCACTCCCACGTGCCATTCTTAAAACATCACGACCTGTGAGGTAAGCAATTTCACAACCGAAGTCGGCCACCTTTTGAACAAACTCCACAGCCCCTTCGTAAGGGATGTCATAATGCAAATATTCGTTCGAGAAAAAAGTCTTCTTCCAGAAGGCCTTAATGCTGTCATGGAACTCGGGGTGATGGTCATCCAGGCCGGCCCGGATCAACGCATTCTTGATTCCCCAGTCACTACGCAACATTTTGATATTCTTGAGCATTTCACAAGATTCAGGAAAACGAGCTTGGTGTTCTGGGTGAGCGGCATAATCCATGAGAATACGCTCTAAGCGTGGACTCACATCAAAGAGTGTAGAATCCAAGTCAAACACAAAGAGCCCTCGGGAACCTAGGTGTGAGGCTTGTTTTTGAATCGTGCTCAGTAATTCAGCAGTATTATGTCGGTCTTGCATGGGTGAAAAGACCCTAACATGACCCTGACAATCCGTCTATTTCATTGGAGAAAATTCAAAAATGAATGGTTGGAACTCCCTGCCTTTTTTGCTACAAAATCGCGACTTTTAACAACGACCACCCCTAAGGAGTTTTTATGAAGCGACTGGCCCAGGTTTTGAGCTCCATCGTAGCTCTCGGTATTACTCTTTCTCTCACAGGCTGCACGATCAACAAAGGCGAGCTCGGATCTGAAAAGAATCCGATCAAGTTGTTTTTCGTTCCTTCTGTCGACACCAAAGTTATTGAGGAAAACTCAAAACTTTTCAAAGCTCACTTGGAAAAAGAAACTGGCTATAAATTCAAAGTGGAAATCCCGCACTCTTTCATCGCGGTTGTCGAAGCTTTTGGATCCAAGCAGGCGGATGTCGCTTCGATCAATACTTTCGGATATATCCTGGCTCACGATAAATACGGCGCGGAAGCCCGCCTCACAGTTCTTCGTCACGGATTGGCCACTTACCAAGCGCAATTCTTGGCAAAAGCAGATGGCCCGATCAAGTCTCTGGCTGATTTTAACGGAAAGAAAATGGCTTTCGTGGATCCTTCATCGGCTTCTGGATTTTTGCTTCCTAAAAAAGTTTTAAACGATAAGGGCATCAAGCCAGCGGAAGAAGTATTCGCAATGAAACACGATTCAGTCGTGTCCATGATCTATCAAGGTCAAGTGGACGGCGGAGCGACTTTCTATTCTCCTGAGCATGAAGGTAAAATTCAGGACGCTCGCCGCTTAGTGAAGACTCAGTACCCTGATGTTGAACAGAAAATCAAAATTGTTGAACTCACCGAAGCAATTCCCAATGACCCTATCATTTTCCGAAAAGAACTCACTGAAGAGATGAAGAAAAAAATCACTGACGCTTTCGTTTCTTTCGTCGCCACTCCAGAAGGCAAAGCGACTTTCGAAAAAGTGTACGGAGTGACAGACTTGAAAGTAGCTACAGATGCAGACTACGAACCCGTTCGTGTCATGTTGAAGTCCATCGGAAAGACAGCTGACGAGCTCTTAAAGAAGTAAAAAAATCGACGACGGAGGGAATTTTATGTCGCAGCCGATTTTGCAGATCAAGAATCTCATCAAGACCTACCCTAATGGAACGCAGGCTCTGAAAGGAGTGTCCTTTGATGTGAAGAAAGGCGAGTTCCTTGTGATCATCGGCCTTTCGGGTTCTGGAAAGTCCACCCTCCTTCGTTGTATCAATCGCTTGCACGATCCCACATCTGGCGAAATTTTGTTTAACGGAGAAGACATCGCTCAGGCTCAGGGCAAGAAAGTCCTGAGTATTCGTACTCGAATTGCGATGATCTTCCAACATTTCAATCTAATCCCTCGTCACACCGTGATTTCGAATGTGTTGATGGGACGTCTTGGAAATATGGGAACTCTTGGCAGTGTGATGGGTTTCTTCTCAAAGACAGACAAAGACAATGCCATGAAATATTTGAATCTTGTCGGCATCGGTGAAAAAGCGAAAATGAGAGCAGATAACCTTTCCGGAGGACAGCAGCAGCGTGTGGCGATCGCTCGAGCCCTGACTCAGAATCCAGAAATCCTGTTGGCCGATGAACCTGTAGCTTCCTTAGATCCCGCGACTTGCCACACAGTTATGGATTACTTGCAGAAGGTAAATCGTGAGTTGGGGATCACCATTATCGCGAACTTGCACTTCCTTTCTTTGGTTCGTCAGTATGCAACCCGCGTGATCGCTTTGAAAGGCGGAGAGATCGTCTACGAAGGTGATCCTAAAAATATCGATGAGGCTTGGTTTGAGAGAATTTACGGCGCTGGTGCCAAAGAAGTACACATCAACTAGGGGAGTGCACCATGAATTTATACGCATTTAAAAGAAACATTTTTGATTCGATCATGTTTGCCTTCTTAGCCTCTGTGGCGGCTGTGGTGATCTTTCAACCAGATGAATACGCAATGCTTGAGCTTGGCAGAAACTTTCAGTTTTTCGTCGCAGCGTTGGTTGTGGGTGTGATTTTGAGTACGGCCTTAAATAGGATTGGCCTCAAAACCATGGGAGAACAGATTTTTGAACCACCCTATAAGAAGGCTCAGGCCAAGGACGAGAGCTGGTACAAGACGCTTCATGGCTGGCAGCTGGTAGTTTTTTTGTTGGTCACTTTGATCGTGGGCTTTAACGTCACAGGATTTTCTATCTACAAACTGGTGGACAAAGATAGCTTTGGTCCAGCGATGAAGCTGTTCGCGGGGATCTTTGATCCCAACTGGGATCTACTTCCACGAGCCGTTTTGAAAATGATTGAAACCATCTTCTTGGCTTTCCTTGCCACATTTTTGGCGATTCCTATCGCTTTCATTTTGTGCTTCTTTGCCGCTAAAAACATCATGAGGCACCCAGCGGCTTTTTTGGTGTACTTGTCCCTGCGAACAGTCCTCAACTTGGCTCGATCCATCGAAGCTTTCGTTTGGGCGATTATCTTTTCAGTGTGGGTGGGGATCGGACCTTTCGCGGGAATGCTTGCATTGTTCATCCATTCGATTGTTTCATTGGCGAAGCAGTACTCTGAGATCGTGGAAACAGTGAATGATGGCCCGATTGAAGGAATCGAGTCGACGGGGGCAGGAAAAGTCCAGACCATTTGGTTTGCGATTGTGCCGCAAGTGATTTTACCTTTCATTTCTTTCACCGTGTATCGCTGGGATATCAATATTCGAATGGCGACCATTGTTGGCTTCGTCGGTGGTGGTGGTATTGGCTCACTCCTGCAAACTTACCAGGGTCAAGCCATGTGGCCTGAAGTGGGAACGATCATTTTTGTGATCGCTTTTGTTGTTTGGTTTATGGACACAACTTCAGCTTACCTGCGTGAGGCTTTGAAGTGATCCACGAGTATAACTTGATGGTGCGAGAGCACCATCTGGATACTTTTGGACACATGAACAACGCTACCTATCTGGAGATTTTTGAAGAAGCTCGCTGGGAACTGATTGGTGGCAACGGCTATGGGATGAAAGAGATCCATAAGACTGGCCAGGGCCCAGTGATTTTGGAAGTGAATCTCAAGTTTCTCAAGGAACTCAAGCTTCGCGAAAATATCACTATACGTACTACTTTGCTGGGGTACCCTGGTAAAGTCGGACAACTCAAACAAGTCATTGTTAATGAAAACAAAGAAGTGGCAGCAGAAGCCATTTTCACATTTGCTCTGTTTGATCTTCGAGAAAGAAAATTGATCGTACCGACTGAGGCATGGAAAAGAGCAGTGGGGATGACTCCCTAATTGATACTTTACCGGCAAGCCACTTTGGCTCGAGAACTTGAGTCATCAAGGTTTCGGCGTACTTGAGTGCCGATTCTTGCTTCAAACAAATTCAAGCATCGACCTGCGACGATCCCTTTGCCATCCGCTTTCAGAGTGACACGACGAAGTCCCATAAAGTTCGGAATTCCTGATGTGTAAAAATAGATATTGTTGATGTCTCGAGTTCTGGCTTGAAACTTTTGAGGATAGAGCACGGCTTGAGTGGCAATCTCAATAGAGTCCTTCCAAATTTCACGTTCAAAATCAGGCACGGGTATTTTCCGGCCGTTTTCTGTTTTCCAATAATGATTTTGCCCCTGTGCAGGCGGGCACAGAGCCTGTTGCAGGCCCTGGTAATTGAATTGATTACCAATCCGAGGGTTCCACACACTGAACTGGTCCTTAGCTGTGATCACCTGACTCATGGCGGGTCGGCCCTCATCTCCGCGCGTATCCCATACCCTGAAGGGATCTTGAAATGGCCGTCTATCGGCCCAGCATTGGTTGAATCCATTTTTTTCGAGAAACTCAGTGCGATTCAAAATCACTTTGGCAACGCCCAATGGATATTGAGGTCCATCGTCATAACACCGGCCCATTTCTGAGTACAGTGTGCGTGCTAAAACATCAATATTGATGAGATCTTCTCGGCTGAGGTTGCGACCTAAATTTTGTCGGATCTGAGCCTGAGGGACATTTCGCAAATTGAGCAGTCTCAATGCCGATTGATCATAAATGGTTTTGTTGAGATCCCATCCAGGATTTTTCCGAAGGGGTGGCTGAATAGCACATTTTCCCACATGAGGTGCGATGAGATCAGACACACGTTTCAAAGAACCCTGAGCTTGACGTTGTGTCGCATCAGCGATGTCTCCCAATTGATTTCGTGTCCTGCGGTCCACGGGGGCAGAGGCAGCTTCTGACGGGGGGCAAGGTTTTTCAGTTCGAATTTTAGGTTTTGGGGCTAGATCTAATTGGCGAATTTTTGCTTGGTCATTGAGTTCATTCTTGCGCAGCAGGAATTTGTCCTCCACCCAGACCACTGATGTGTTAAAGCGAGTGACTCCATCAGCTCCTCGAGATGCATAATCCACTTGCACCTGATAGTAAGATCGCTCTTCGGTTTCCCCGTAGTAGTTCTCGACTCGGCGAACCTCCCGTAAGGGGCGACCCTTTTGATTGATCAATTTTACCTGCGCATTATTGTCAGGCCAAGCTGCGGCTTTACCCGCACAGTCCTTTGAGTTGACTCGACATTCGATCCAATCAAGCCCTGGCTGATTGTATAAAGTCATACGGTTTCGTTGAGCGGGAAAGTTAAATTGCACTTCATCGGTCGGACCAAGAGAGGTTTGAGCAGTGGCAGATTCCACCCCGAGTAAAATGAAAAGAAACAGAAGTCTAGCCATCCCTCTGTATCGGCAGACGAAGGCTCACCTTGAGGAAGATTTTTTTCACTCTGAAAGGGAGATGACTAGAACTTCGACAATCTTGAGAGAACACAGGGAAAGCAATTTGACAGTTTCAAGGATGTTTCAAAGAGGGGTTGAGCTTATGGCTAGCCTTCCGATCAGTCTAGTGAGGAGAAATCATGTCCAAGCACTTTGTGTTTAAAAACGGTGAAACATGTGGGCCATGGAGCCCTCTTGAAATATTTGGTAAGCTGAAATCCAATGAAGTGGCTTGGACGGACTATGTCTTCGACGACAAGAAAAGGGATTGGGAAATGCTTCTCAATCATCCTGATTTTTCCGCAGAGTTCAAGAAGATGAATATTCCTGCACCCAAGGCTCAGCCTCAACAGCAGAAGGTTTGGGAAAACGCTGAAGACCCCGTCTGGTACATCTTAAAGAAAGAAAATAAGTACGGACCCTATTCGCTCCTTGAGTTGATCAAGCTCCTTCAAGAAAAAAACCTGCATGAATATGACTATGTGTTCTGCCAGCACTTGGCCACTTGGCGAAAAGTTTCTGAAGTTTCAGAATTTCTCCCTGAGAATGTTAAGAAGATCAAATCACTGAATCACGAGAAAGAAGCCGATTATTTTTTTCGGCGCAAGCATGCCCGAGTTTCGATGTCTGGCTCCATGTGGGTTCATAATCAAAAGAAGATTTGGAAAGCAAGCCCCATCGAGATGAGTGCTGGCGGTGCTGGATTTGAATTGCCAGAAAAAGTTCTAAAAATGGGCGATCAGGTCCATGTTCACTTTAAACCCGCAGAAGGGGTTCCGCCCTTCAATGCAATTTGCAAAGTGATGAGCTGTCGGGAGCTCAAGCCCGGAGTTTTTGTTTACGGAGTTGAGTTTAGTGCGATTGCAATCACCATTCAGAGAGCGATTAAGGATTTCTCTGAAAGGGCAGCATAAGGAGGCTCTATGACACTACAGAAATGGCTGATTCTGTTCTGTGTTGGTTTAACTCTAGGATGTAGTAAGACGGAGTATGGTTTACCACCGGCATCCAATGAATTTGGACAGCAGGTCACTTATAACAACAAAGTCGATGTAGTTCTCATGGTCGATAACTCGAGCTCCATGGGGCTGTATCAAGACCGTTTGGCCGCGTCAGTTCCTGCGATGATCAATTCCCTCAATAGCCTGGGCATGGACTACAATCTTGTAGTGGTCACAACAGACATGAGAAGTAATGGCAGCGGTGGAATGTTCGTGGGAAGTCCTAAAATTCTCAATCGCAACACACCAAATCTTGTGAACACATTAACCGCCAGAGTCCGTCAAGGTACCGGTGGTTCTGATCTTGAGCGCGGTGTGGAGTCCATTTACAATGTGTTATCTCCGAACTATCTCAATGGTGATGGTCGAGGCTTTCTCCGAGAAGATGCTCTTCTTGCAGTGATTGCCCTCAGTAACGAAGATGACTATTCCTCGTTGTCGGCCAGCAACTTTGCAAGCTATCTGGATTCTATCAAACCAAAGCTCAAAGGCACGATTCCACAGTGGATCGTGAATTTTATTGGAGTTCCCAACTTGTCCTCGAGCTGTAGCACAGCCTTGGATGGGATTTATAAAGAGCCGGGTCTTAAGTGGATTGATCTTGCGACGAGATCCAATGGACGCATCGAGCCTGTCTGTGACACAGATCTTGGTAAAGCTGTGAACAATATCCGTCAGCGGATTGTGGAGGTACTCACAGATTTCAGATTGGACATGAAGCCTGAAATCTCAACGATCAGAGTTTTCATTAACGGAACCGAAGTTCCGCAGTCTTCAGTGAATGGCTGGGAATACATTGAAGCACAGAACTTGATCCG
>JBKCXY010000305.1:0-4481 GCA_046315835.1 Pseudobdellovibrionaceae bacterium
CACCGAGCTGCTGGCGAGTCATTTCGTTTCTATTCTTGTCGGAGATTTTCCACAGAGCTTCGGTGATGACATCAGATCGCAAGAGCTCAATACCTGCACCGAGCACCAGAATATTGGCTTGAACCTCTCGAGAGACAACTCCGCCCATCCCAAAATCCAAAATAGAAATCCGAATTTTAGGCTCTGTAAAATCGACGAGGAAATTTCCTTGATGAAGATCTGAATGGAAGAATCCTGAACCAAACAGAACTTCTCGCGCCCAAACTTTTGAGATTTCTTCCATAATGACTTTTTTCAGATCCGGAATAGCTTCGCCATAAACTTCCATCAATTTATCCAA
The DNA here is from genome assembly GCA_046315835.1 of Pseudobdellovibrionaceae bacterium. Classification (GTDB taxonomy): domain Bacteria; phylum Bdellovibrionota; class Bdellovibrionia; order Bdellovibrionales; family Bdellovibrionaceae; genus JAJTIC01. The sequence goes on from JBKCXY010000305.1 coordinate 341, forward strand.
CTTATCGCCGGGGACCAGCTCTTGCACGTGAAGCTTTGACTCGGGGTCTGGTGAAATCACTTCAGGAACAGTGATTTCCAAGACGTTGCGATAGCTCGCACCTTTGAAAACAACTTCTCGAGAATACACTTCTTGGCCCTTACGCTGACGGGCAATGGTATCATAGAGACTCAGTTCATCAGTGACAGTTCGATTAAGGTCTTCCACCAGAGGAAGGACTTTAGGAAATCCTTCTGCTTTCATGATCGGATTGGCATCAATCATCGGCGCCATTTCAACGAGAATTCGGTGATCTTCTTCCACTCGATGAGCGATCTCGGGCTTTAAGAATCGAATGACCACTTCCTGTTGTCCTCGAGGTGTCGAAACTACGCCTTTATGAACTTGAGCCATGGTCCCTGTGCCCAAAGGCTGAACTTCATAACTGACCCAACGATATCTTTCTCTTTCGGATTCAAAGAGCTCTTTCACCAGAGGAGCGGGAATTGCTTTTGTCTTTGATTCTAGCTTTTTAAAGATCTTTAGGAGTTCTGGATTAATACCCGATTCTCGAGCCACTACTTGAAGAAGCTTTTGGAACTGAGGACCAGATGCGAGAATCATCAGCTCAAATTTTTCAACAGGGCCCGCATTGAGGTTGGCTCCGATGAACTGTGAGAGAATTTGCTTCTTCGAATCGAGACTAAGTCTTCCGAAATATTCTTTGAGTGCTGACATGATGAAAATTCTCATCGCCTCTTGCTGGCCTGAACGCTGACCAGAAGTTTCGGCCACATTGGCGACCGAAGCTCCTGTTTCCTGAATAGCCCGAATCTGCTCCTGAACAATTGAAGAGACAGCCGCGAAACCTCTAACAATCCAGTCTCGCTTCTCTTGTTTTTTAAACAGCGAGCGCAAAGAATTATCGACCAAGAGGTCTTTCTTTGCCTCAAAGTCCAAAATGGGGCGCAAACTCAGTTGAGATTTTGCACGCTCATAAAGTTCTTTGTTTTGCGCAATCATAAAGCCATCGATTTGTCTCTGCAAAGCTTCTGACTGAGCTTTAAAGATCAGTGGGCCTCGCACGGGACTGGCTTCAATGAGAGCAAGATCACTTTCTAAAGAGTAACTGTTGGGCCACTCGCCACGATAGAGTTTGAGAAATTCCTGGAAGGACTTCACTGGGACTTCTTTGGGTTCTTCATTGAAATAGCGACGGACCTCTTTTTCGAAGCGGTCTGCAATTTCTAACTGCTTCTCTTCGGTTGCCCCCGAGCCCGCCAAAAGGTACGAAAAAACCATACGTTGCTCGTAAGAGAAATAGAGAGGTTTGGCCTCCGACTTGGCGAGTAACGAACTTCCTAAACTGAGGATCAGTCCAAAGATCCCTACTTTAAGCCACAGGTGCTTCCACATTTTTATCATCCTAAATACCCCAATATCTTATTCGGGCTGCTCCAATGCAGATTTGGTGCTCGGCAAAACTAACGCCAGAAGAAATAGGTTTGCTTTGGCGAGGCCCCCCGCTGGTGAGGTCCTTTTCAGTTCTGTAAATTTTGCGAAGGTAAAGAATCGCTATAGACCTTTGAATAGACGTACTTTCGCTCTTCTTCTGTCAGGGGCCGGCCCCACCTATTTTCTAGGTTTTCGATCGCCATCAAATACTTCTCACGGCGAATTTCTTCGACAAGCGCTTGGACGGACTGTGAGGTCGAATCGAGATCAGCATGGATTTGACGCTTAAAATCTTCAGCCTCAGCCCGTCGCTGAGCGGCCATTTCCAGATCCCACTGGCTCGAGACCTCTTCATAGGTTTCAGGAAGTATATAGAAGAAGAACACAGCGGCGACGATGCCTCGGTAATAGCCTCTTGCGAAATCGATCTCGTTCTTTCTCACCATGCCCTGATCGCGCAGACTTTGTTCCAAAAGCTGGCCTTTAGCTTGCCAGCCCTCGATCGCGATCGCAGTGAGAATTTCCTCAGAGACTCGGACAGGTTTTGGGCCCGGTAAATTCAACAAACTGACTCAAAATCCTGTCCCTGATCACTGCTACCGCCTCAATGGAGCCAACGTTGAATTACGAAATCTGCGTGTTCGTTGGTGATTTCTGTTTCTTGTAAAACAAGAAACAGAAATTCCGTCCGATTTCCCTTTTTTCTTTAGAGAGTGAGGTAGTGAGAGGACGGCGTTCTGCTGAAGGGACAGGATTTTGAGTCAGTTTGTAAATTCAACGGCATGCCCAAGTAAGACCACATTCTTGCTGAAAGAATTTTTCTAACGGCATATTTCAACTCAAGTCGATGAGACGAAGTATCCCCGCGAAATTCTGCAAGAACTCTCTCAAGTCCTTTTTCGAGGAGAATCTCTTGAGATCTGAGCTCAATTTGTTTTTGCACTCTCTCGCTCGAATTAAACTTGAAATAGTCGCTCAGCTTCAGCGGCTGGCCTCGCAACAGGAAGAACAGCTCCCGTGAGAAATCACCCAGCAGTTGATGTTTAAAAAGATGAGAGAGTGATTCTTCTTCTAATAGTTTAAGAATTTTCTTCTGCTGTCGTTCTCTCAGCAAAGCAAGTTCTTGGACAAGGAGCTTTCGAGATTGGAGACCTCGTGCTTCCAGCAACGCCACTTCAGCAATAGCCAAGCGGTTTTCCACAGATGGTCGAGACAGAATTTGTTCCGCTGTTTGTCTACCTAAAAGGAGATCACAAAGACTTTGTTGATACACATCAAAATTAAAATTCTTCACCTGATTATTCGCCGTCTGGATCTGGACCATCGATCTCAGCATTGCAAGCCGGAGGCCGTCGAAGAGCGTTTTTACCTAAAAGCAGAGTGTTAACACTGCCTAGGCCTTTGACATTGCCCTAAAATGTTAAATCCGCTAACTTGCAGCCACTTTCGAGGAGATCCTATGCTGAACCATGTGTCTTTAGGTATTCACCCAAACCACGCATCTTTTGACCCCATGACAGCTTTGTCGAGATTGAAAGCTCAGGCGGATTGGGTGGCTCTGCGCTACGTGAATGAAAAAACTCATTCCCGATCCTTTAAAAACGGAAAGTCGGAGTCTCACTCTGTGAGTTTTGATCGTGGTGTCATGGTTGAAGTTTTTGTAAACGGATACTTTGGCTATGCGGGCACGAGCGATCTGAGCGATGCGGGTCTTCTCAAAGCCCTTCTCAAAGCCAAAGAGGTTGCGGCTTTCGCAAGCGCTCGAGGCATTTCAGAATTTACTTTGGAGCAAAGACCTGTCGCTCAGGGGGAATATCAAAGTCCATTTTTTCAAAATTTAGATGGAGCATCTCTTGCTGAATTCTGTGAAACTTTAAGACTTGCCACCGAGAAAATGAAAGTTTCCGAGAAAATTGTCACAACCCGAGCCAATGCTCGCATCATTGAAACTCATCAGGTTTATGTTTCAAGCCATGGCACAAATGTCGATCAAAAATATCTGATGATCGCGACGGACTTCAAAGCCACAGCGAAAGAAGGCAGCGAAACTCAGTCTCGCTCTGACAAAGGCGGACTTGCCCGTTGCAACCAAATGGGACTCGAAGCTTTGGACCGGCGTGAAGTGCTGGCTCGCTGTGAACAGATTGGGCGTGAGGCGCTTGAGCTTTTAGCCGCGCCCAATTGTCCCACAGACACTCGAGATCTGATTCTGGCTCCAGATCACATGTTGATTCAAATCCATGAATCCATTGGTCATCCTCTGGAGATCGACCGTATTCTCGGTGACGAAAGAAACTATGCGGGCTGGTCCTTTGTAAAACCGTCTGATTTTGGAAAACTACAGTACGGATCAAAACTCATGAATGTGACCTTTGATCCTGCGGTTCCCGGTGAGTTTGCTTCTTACGCCTTTGATGATTGCGGAAATCCCGCAACACGAGAGTACCTTATCAAAGACGGACTTCTGGTTCGTGGCTTAGGCTCTCTGGAAAGCCAAAAGCGCTCTGGCATTCCCGGAGTCGCGAACTTCCGCTCGGCCTCTTGGAACCGGGCCCCCATCGACCGCATGGCCAATATTAATCTCGAACCAGGGACCAGTTCCCTTGCAGAGATGATTGCACGGACGGAAAGAGGCATTTACATTCAGAGCAATCAGTCTTGGTCCATTGATGATTACCGCAATAAATTTCAATTTGGGGCAGAGTAC
>JBKCXY010000306.1:0-3668 GCA_046315835.1 Pseudobdellovibrionaceae bacterium
GAATGGCGGAGAGGGCGGGATTTGAACCCGCGGTACAGCTTTTGGCTGTACGAGCGTTTAGCAAACGCTTGGTTTCAGCCACTCACCCACCTCTCCGCGAGCGCAGTTTTTCACCGGCTGAGAGGGCAAGTTGCCATAAACTGCAGTTTCACTCAAGCATAATGCTCTGGGAAGAGGCTTCGCTCCACAGTCTCGATGACAGTGTGGATGATTTTGATGTGAATTTCTTGAATTCGATCCGAAGTTTGTGCCGGAACGACAATCGCCAGATCCGCCAAACCCTTTAGCTGACCACCGTCGCGACCGAGCAGTGCCACAGTTTTAATGCCTTTGGATTTTGCAGCTTCAAAAGCGCGAATGACATTCTTGGAGTTTCCGCTCGTCGAAAGACCCACAAGAACATCGCCCTGGCGGCCCAGACCTTCAATTTGGCGGGAAAAGATATGTTCAAATCCATAATCATTGGAGGTGCAGGTCACATGGCTCGCATCCCCGAGCGCTAAGGCGCCCAGAGGCCTTCGATCTTTGCGATAACGACCTGTGAGCTCCTCTGCAAAGTGCATTGCGTCACAGTGGGAGCCGCCATTACCACATGAAAAAACAGTCCCTTGGCGTTGGTAAGTCTGGATCATAAGCTCAGAAAACTGGCTGCATTTTGCGATTTGAGAGGGGTCAGACCAAAAGGCATGAACCACTTGTTCTGCTTCTTTGAATGCCGCTAACCATGCTTCTGGAGTTGTCATCTTTGCCATAAGGACCTCACTGATAGGTTTTTAATCTAGCTCGAAGTCGCCAAGTTTGCAAAATGATCAAAAAAAGAGATGTGGAGCTGCAGAACCTTGATTTTATGGGGGAATCTGCATAGATTCCCCACACCTTAACATGTGCAGCCGTAGCTCAGCTGGATAGAGTACAACACTACGAATGTTGGGGTCCCAGGTTCGACTCCTGGCGGCTGCACCATTTTCAACTAAAAATTAACGAACTCTTCTGTAGATTTCACCTTCAACAGCAGTATCTAAAGTTGAGTCACACTTCAAGGTTCCGCCTTGGCAATACATTGAATGGACGTCTTTTGAGCAACTCTCTTTTGCGGAAAACTCTGCATCGATCTTGTTTTTGGTCACATTCTCACGAGGCCGAACAGGAGCTTCACCACCGCCGAACTCAAGGCGCTCAAGACGTCGACTCAAGTTTTCAATTTGAAACTGCTGACCTTCAACCACTCGTTGCAAGTTACCTACTTGATCTTCCACGGCTCTTAAGCGGCGCTCCTGCACTCCAGAGTTTTGGCCAAATGATTGTACCAGCAACGGCGGCAACACCCCTGAATTTGGATGCCACAAATATCATTCGAAAGATCATGAGAGAAGAGCGAGAAAGCAGAGAAAAACTTCCTTATCAGCAGGCTTTCAAGGCGCCAAGGACAACCACACCGGTTGACGAAAGAATTCTCATCGTTGTGAAAATCAGGGATGAAAAACTGGATCGTGATTTAGCGAACCAAACTGCATTCAGAGCCAAAGCGGGAAACTTGTCTTCGAACGATATCATCGTTCTTGACATGAGGAATGTAGCTAAAAAGAATGAGTTTCTCTTTTCGAACATCAAGGAAGTATCACCAAATCTTCCGTGCAAGCCAGTCACTGTCTTTTGGGAAGCTGCCGTGGACAAGCACAGCTCGAAGGAAAGCTCGAGCAGAATTTTGATCGAATGACGGTTTTTTCAGAGGGGACCCTGGTTGAATCTGGCGGAAATAAATCTTTTACGCTAACATATAGCAAACGATTCTACTGAAGAGTGCACATGCAAGTTCAAAATTTAGATCTTGAGCCGTTTATTGAAAACGCATTTACTTTTCTCGCTATTCATCCAGCTATGAACTCTTTAATGATGGGGCTTGCAGAGTCCGTGAAACAAGGCGTGGGTGGTCCTTCAGAGCAAATGATCGTGAGGCAAAATGAAGAAATACAAATTTGTACTTTCGCGACACCTCCACATAATTTGATCTTGTCTCATGGGGAGCTCTGCGCGATTCCTTTTTTGGTAAAGCATCTTTCTCAGTCTCCGCGAAATTTCAAAGGAGTTGTCGGCCCCAAAGACCTCTCTCATGCATTCGCTCATGAGTGGACTTCAAAAACCCAGGACAGAATTTCTGGAGTGTTTGAGCAAATGATATTTGAACTGATTCAAGTGATCCCACCCCGAGAATCCGAAGGCGAGTCGGTCGCCATGAAGCCCGAACATCTGAGTCTGATTGAAAGTTGGTACAAAGCTTTTGTGGATGAGGCCCTCCCTCATGAGCCCATTACACAGGAGCAAGCACGATTGGCCTCAGAGAGACTGCTTGAGCGCAGAACCTTGCGATATTGGATGGTCGATAATGAGCCCAAATCCATGGCAGTCTTTTCAAGGCGCAGCCAATTTGGCGTCAGCATTGGCGCAGTTTATACTCCACCTCAAGAACGGGGTCGGGGTTATGCTTCGAACCTTGTGGCAGCTATGAGCCAAGAAGCCCTGGATTCTGGGAAACCAGCTCTCTTTTTGTACACCGATTTGAGGAACCCAGTTTCCAATGCGATTTATCAGAAAATTGGCTATAGACCGATAGGCGCCTCTAGTCATATTCTTTTCAAATGAAGGCAAGAGTAAATAAAAACACCCTGATCTTTCGAATTGTTGCTCTGGGTATGGCGCTCATCGGGGTTCTTTGGACGATGAGTTACTTGTCTTCTGGAGGCTTTGTTGGGGGCCAAAACTCACTGCTCCATGTTCTTTTTGAGGCTCAGCCGCCTGTTGACAAGGTCCCCCAAAATCAGTAGTTTCGAACCTCGCGTTCAGGAGTAGCTCAGTCGGTAGAGCAAGCGGCTGTTAACCGCTTGGTCGGGGGTTCGAGTCCCTCCTCCTGAGCCATTTTTTCCCCAAAGGTCTTTGGGAAGTTCAAAGAAAATTTAAATTTCAAAAGCAAATCAGCAAGTTGACTGGCCGATTCACGATGGGGAGTCGAGAGCACCCATGTTGGTTTACGTACTTTTACGCATGATTATGCGTAGTCGATTTGTAGTCACAGCTGTAGTCGGCAATTAGAAAACTACAAAGTGTCGACTACAGGATTTGTGAAGCTCTCGGAAGGATTAAAAAATGAAACTAACATCTCAATTACTCAAATTATTTACGGGTGTATTTCTGTGTTTGATTCCAATTAACTCAAATGCGGAAAAAAGTATGTTCCGCATTACATTAGGCTCAGGAAATCCAAACGAAGAAAAGGCAAAACAACTTATTGGGAATTTTGAAAAGAAATTTGACTTAAGCCCGTATATCTTCACCAAAGAAATCATCATTAAGTCCAAAGTTATTCCTCACAGCCATCCAATATTGACTTTAAACACGAGACAAATTGATGAACCAGATAGGTATTTGTCATTATTGCTCCATGAGCAGATACATTGGTTTTTTTCTGGAACTAGAGAGGCAAAAACTAAAAAGTTCATAGAAAAAATAAAACTAAAATATCCTAAGGTGCCGAACAGAGAAAATGGTGGTGCCAACGATGATGAATCGACATACTTGCATTTTGCGGTTTGCTATTATGAGCTTGAGGCTCTGACTCGCTATCTTGGCAAACAAAAAGCTGAAGAAATTTTCAAAACTGCAGATGTCTATTC
>JBKCXY010000307.1:0-10236 GCA_046315835.1 Pseudobdellovibrionaceae bacterium
ACCTTCTCTACCTTCTCTACCTTCTCTACTTTCTCTACTTTCTCTACCTTCTCTACCTTCTCTACCTTCTCTACTTTCTCTACTTTCTCTACTTTCTCTACCTTCTCTACCTTCTCTACCTTCTCTATCTCCTTCGCGCCCTGCCTTCCTTTCCTTTTCATTGATCTCTACCTTCAAACTGTTGCCTCAAAGATAAGCTCTTGAGCTTTCAGCTATTATTTCAGCATTTCATTGACATTTGAGGGCGCCATTATTATATTGCCCCGTAATGAATCAGCAGCTCTCTTTTTCAACTCAATCTCTCCGGCAAGCCAAAGGCAAAAGCTTTGGAGGTGTGGCTCTCGAAAAGCGCCGTAAAGTCGCTCGCCCTCTTCAAGTCAAAGCCATTCACCATGTGGTTTTTAAGTCTCAGAAAGCCGTGGGTCAGCTTTCGTTTTATCGCCATAAGAATCTGGTTGGTTCACTTCTTCGAGAACGTGCACGAAAGCACTTTGTTGAAATCAAGGATTTTGTGAATATGGGAAACCATCTTCATCTGAAGCTGAAGTTTAAGGACCGAGTTCAGTTTCAAAATTTTCTAAGAACCTTTGCCGCGATTCTCGCTCGTAAAATCACGGGGGCTCATCGCTCACAAAAATTTGGGAAGTTTTGGGATGGACTGGTCTTCACTCGAATTTTGACATCGAAATTCGAAGAGCTTTCCTTGAAAGGCTACTTCGAAGGTAATCACCGAGAACGCGAGCTGGGGAAGTCTGAGCGAGAAAGATACTTGCAGAGCTTCCAGCAGTTTCTGAGTCGTCTCAGAAAAGTCAGGGGCCTTAAGTATCAAGCCCCTTCTTAGAAATCCAGGTCTTGGATGGTAGATCAAACTGAACCCTTAGAAATTTGGAGTGAATCATTGAAAAACAGAAAGCACATTATCGACATCGGAGCCAGCTCGATCAAAACCAATGGAAAGATCTCACATCTCCCAACTCCAAAACGGGCAAGGCCCACAGACCTTGTTCCGATCTTAAAGGAACTGATTGGGACCAACTCATCCAGGCAGGTCCTCATTGGATTCCCAGGTGTTGTGAAAGGGGGAGTTGTTCAAAATGCTCCCAATCTCGATAGTAAATCTTGGAGCAGATTTCCTCTCCAAAAGAAACTTTCTGTTCGTGGGAAAGCGATCACAGTCATGAATGATGCTGATCTTCATGGGATTTTACTGTCACCTCAAATGGGACTTTGCCTCACTGTGGCTCTTGGCACTGGAGTGGGTTCTGCTCTGATCAAAGACGGTGTGCTTGTGCCCAATCTGGAACTGGGGCATCAGCCCTTTAAAAATGGAAAGACATATGAGGAGCTTCTGGGCTCCGCCGCTCACAAAAAATTCAAACATGCTGTTTGGAAAAGAAATCTGACAGAGGCCCTCAAAAATTGGATTCGCCTTTTTCAACCTGACTTAATTTTTCTTTCAGGGGGGCTTTCCACAAAACTCGCTCTCCCCAAGAAGATCCTCGGCGTCCCTCTGAAAATCAGAGGGAATCCCCTTTAAGGTTTAAGGTAAAAACCCTTCGGTCGAGAGCAGGTCGAAGTAGCGACCGTTTACTTTTCGAAAGATATTCGTGTTTGGTCCTGTGATTCCATCGGGTCCCACGACTCCGGCAATCGCTCGCTTAGGGTCATTCGCTCCGCCGGGCATGAACTGTTGAAGATTCACACCAGCCTGACCTGGGACTCCGCCGCTTCCGCCACCACCGTAAGAAGATCCGCTGCCGCCACTGCCGCCACCGCCACCGCCAAATCCTCCGCCACCGCCGCTTCCGCCACCACTAAATCCAGAGAGAATTTTGGTGTTGAAACCGCTGGCACCTTTGCCTTGAGGTTGTGCGCTGGAACCCGTGTCTCCACCGCGACCACCACCACCAAGTCCACCACCGCCACCGCCTCCGGGACGATTTTGCCCTTCGTTATTAGCACTGCTTCCGCCCGTAGGGGAGAATGAAGGGGAGCCAAAATCTGATCCGAGATCGACACTTCCGCCACCGGCTCCACCGCCAGATCCAAAACTTGAGGCACTCGATGATCCTGAGTTACCACCGCCACTGCCACCGCCTCCACCGAATCCACCACAGCGCGAGTCCGCAGGATTGGTGCGACAGATACAAACCGTGTTATTCGCAGCCGTTTCAGGATTCGTACAGTCTGTGCCCGCGAGATCTCCACCACCTTGTCCACATACAGGTGCCTGAGGATTCGATTTACAAAACTCAGTCAACGGATTCGACGCCGCCTTTTCACACTGAGCCGCACTCTGCGCGGTCATCATCAAATTCATCACATTCATCGCCGCTCCCGCCAAATTCTGCTGAAGCGAATTACACCTCTTGTAAGGATCGCGGATTTGGACTTTTGCTTCTTGCAAAGCTGCGTACTTAGAATCAGTCGATGGAGTAGATTTCAACAAGTCATTAATTTTCTTTGAATTTTCCTCACAGGCGCTGGAACACTCCATATACTTCGCTCCACAGTATCCCTGGTATGCACCTAAAGCTGCGTTCGCAGCGTTCACCAAAGTTCCCATGCCCGAGCAAGCCGCCTGAGGATTTGACGCCGCCATCATCGTCATTTGCTGCAACATCCCCATACCCATCGCTTGCACTTGCCGCATCCCAGGATCAGTTTCCGTGTTACAAGTTTTCCCAGCTTCATGAGCTTTTACTTGGCATTCTTGGATCAGAAGTTTTGCTTGATTTTCGGCCTCTGTAGCTTGTATCACTGCGGGCGCCTGATCCCCTGCCCCCGCAGAAAACGCCACCGACATATTCAGAAGAAAAATCAGAATGATGGAAAGCTTCCCCATGATTCCCCCTACAGTTAAGTATCGGCGAAAACTGGGGATTGATGAAGATTCTCATTCTTGGATTCTCAAATTGAGACGGAAAATTGGCCGATAATACCCACCAAACAGCACACTCCCCTTGCCGAGAAGACTCCCCTCGAAATAAAGAGCACCCTACAGCACCTCCCTTCTCAGTTGGCACAGGACGCCGAGGGGTTTTCGTTCCTCTCTCGTGGGTAAATGGGGTAGATTGACCTCCTTTCAACAAGGAGTTTCTCATGTCAACATTTCATGATTTCAAAGCCAAAAACGCCAAAGGCGAAGAAGTTTCACTGGCCGATTTTCGTGGAAAATTTGTGCTGGTGGTGAATGTGGCCAGCAAATGTGGCTTCACTCCCCAATACACTGGCCTCGAGAAGTTGAATAAAAACTTGTCTGCTAAAAATGTGGTGGTGTTGGGATTTCCTTGCAATCAGTTTGGAGCCCAAGAGCCCGGCAACATGGACGAGATCCAAAATTTTTGTAAGCTCACTTACGATGTGAGTTTTCCCTTGATGTCAAAAATCGATGTCAACGGAGACAATGCACATCCTGTTTATTCGTGGCTCAAATCTTCAGCGCCTGGTCTTCTGGGAACTGAAGCTGTGAAATGGAACTTCACAAAATTTTTAGTGGGACCCGATGGCCAAGTGATCAAGCGCTACGCGCCTCAAGCTTCGCCCGAAGAAATCGAAAAAGAAATTTTAGCTCTCTTAAAATAATTTTATCAAATTGAGGTCATTATGAATCCTATTTTAGAAAAAAACCCCTCTTGGGACATTTCAAGTGAATATCCCTGCGTTGACTCAGCTCCCTTCAAAACTGATTTCGACCTAGTCACCGGCAAGATCGAAAGTATCAAAAAGCTTTCCCTCGCTCTCGAAGAAGCTCAGAAGAATGCAAAAGCTGAAGCTTTGGTCGAAGCCCTTCAGCAAAGCTTAGTGACTCGTGATCAAGCGATGGTGGCGCTTTACAACATGTTCACTTTTGTCCACTGTGAATTGTCTGTGGATGCAACTCACAAAGCTGCCAAAGCGAAAATGAGTGAACTCGAAAGCTTATCCACAAATTTGCAAGAAGCTTTCACCAAAACTTCGTTGTTGATGATTCGCTGTGATGATTCTGTTTTCCAAAAAGTCATGGCTCATCCAGAGCTCAAGCCTGCTGAATTTGAATGGACTCAGTCAAGAAAGTTAAAGCCCACACTCTTGAGTGAGAGCGAAGAGACTTTGACAACCACATTGGCACAAAGTGGATTTTCTTCTTGGGGAAATTTGTACTCGACGCTTTCCGGAACCATGAAAGTCAAAATGGTTCGTGACGGAAAAGAAGAAGTCATGGGACTCGCTCAAGCTCATGCATTGACTCGCACAGGTTTGGAGTCTGATCGAAGAGCTGCTTGGGAAGCTATACAAAAAGGCTGGACAGAGCATCAAGAAACAGCGGCTTCGATTTTGAATTCGATTGCGGGCTGGCGCTTAGATATGAACCGCCGAAGGTCTCACACTAAGAAAGTCCACTTTTTGGATCAACCTTGTTTTCAAGCTCGCATCCAAAAAGAAACTCTCGAGGCCATGATGACCGCCATCGAGAACAATATCGAGCCCATTCGCGAAGCTGCGACCGCCATGGCGCAAGTTCTTGGGAAAAAGCAGTTGGATCCTTGGGATCTGCTGGCACCCTCGCCGATCAAAGGAAAATCCGCAGAACTCAGCTATGCTGAAGGCCTCGAACAAATTAAATCTTCGTTCGATCAGGTCGATCCAGAATTGGGTCAGTTTGTATCGATGATGGATAAGAATCGCTGGATCGAAGCGCGAGTGATGCCCAACAAAACGACCGGGGCCTACTGCACGGGTTTTGTGAAATCGAAAACTCCTCGCGTGTATATGACTTACCTGGGAAGCAGTAACGACGTTTCCACCTTGGCTCATGAATTGGGCCATGCCTATCACTCATGGGTCATGCGCGATCTTCCGCTGGTGCAGCAGGACTATCCAATGACTCTGGCTGAAACTGCCAGCATTTTCGCCGAAACTCTGCTGAACGAGACTTTGCTCGGTAAAGCTCAGACTCGAAATGAAAAATTGGAGTTTGCGTGGAATGCGGCTGCGGACGCCGTGAGCTTGCTTTTGAATATTCCTGCTCGTTACAGCTTTGAAAAATCGTTCTACGAAGCTCGCGAACATCGCGCTTTGAGTGCTGAAGAGCTCGGAAATCTGACAGATAAAGCATGGTCCAAGTGGTATGGCCCTGCGCTCAGCCAAAACGACAAATTGTTCTGGGCCCACAAGCTTCACTTTTCGATGACAGGAGTGAGCTTCTATAACTTCCCGTATGCTTTTGGATATCTGTTCAGCTTATCGATTTACGCTCGCAGAAATTCTTTAGGTCGCGAGTTCATGCCGAAGTATCGCGCTCTTTTAATGGATACAGGTCGCATGACGGCTGAAGATTGCGTGATGAAGCATTTGGGCGAAGACATTCGCAGACCTGAGTTCTGGCAAGCTTCCATTGAAGTCGTGAAAAAACAAATTTCTCTGTTCAAAGATTTAGTGAACGCTCACTAAAAGTATTTAGAGCTCTCTCGAACTGAGAGAGCTCTAGTATTAAGAAACTGACTCAAAATCCTATCCCTGCTCTCTGCGACCGCCTCAATGGAGCCAACGTTGACTTACGAAATCTGCGTGTTCGTTGGTGATTTCTGTTTCTTGTCAAACAAGAAACAGAAATTCCGTCCGATTTCCCATTTTTCTTTATAGAGTTAGGTAGTGAGAGGACGGCGTTCTGCGGAAGGGACAGGATTTTGAGTCAGTTTTTAGTATCAAGGCAGTTTCTTTTCCTGACAAAACTTCCAGAATGGAACACAACGGCCCGAAGTTTTTGCGTTTCCATAATCGGCGGTCCCAGTGTGTACTTGATAGAACTCAGGGATTGTTGTTCTCTCTTTGAAATATGATATGTGAGAAGAGATCGAACGTTCGCCACTTTTGCATTCAACTGCAAAAAGTGGTTTTTTATTTTCTAAAACCACAAAATCAACTTCTCGTCCATCTCGGTCCCTCAAGAAATGAAGCTCCATCTTGTCTCCTTGGGTATCCTCCTTGTAGTGACAGAATTTCAGCAGGTGTGAAGCAACCAGGTTTTCGAACCGAGCGCCCTTTTCAGTCACCTGCGCCCAATCCCAAAAGTAAAGCTTCCGTTCTTTTTTTACAGCCCTTATTTTAGGGCTGCCAAATGGAGAGATTCGGTAGGTCATATAGACGGCCTCAAGAATATCGAGCCATCGACTGACCGTTGGATGACTCGAGCCCAAGTCTTGTCGAAGATTTTCAATCGAAAGGGGAGAACCAACCCTAGAGTCCAAAGCTTCAACCAATAGTTGCATAGAGGCAATATCCTGAAGATTTTCTAAATCATTGATGTCTGTGTAAACGACTCGATTAATCCGTTCGAGATGCCATCTTTTATAGTCCTTGAGCCTTCCTGAGAAGAGAGGCTCCGGAAATCCGCTCAAGTGAAATAGACTTTCGAATTCGGACTTTGTGGGCGCTTTTGAGATTTCAGTCAGAGTAAAGGGGTGGAGTCGATAATACTGGTATCGGCCGAACAGAGAATCCCCCCCTTTTCTGAAATGATCCAAACGAGCAGAGCCGGTCACAATAAACTGAGTATCTTCATGATGAACATCATAAAGGCCTTTGATCAAGCTTCTCCACTTAGAATATTTGTGAATTTCATCAAAAATAATCAATGCCTGATCTGATGGAATTTTCCCATTTAATATCAAAGAACGAGACGGAACATGATCCCAATTTAAATACGCCGGATTTTTGCTTGAGCCTGATTTTAAAAATGTCAATGCAAGAGTCGTTTTTCCCACTTGCCTTGGCCCGCCAATAAAGACCATTCTTCGCTGAAGATCTTCTTGAACTGAGCTTTGGATATATCTGACATTTTTTAACATGACTTTAATTTAGTCATGACTTTTTTAAAGTCAACTTTAATTTAGTCATGACTAAGAAATCTGCCGGAATCTGGGTTGGAGGGGGATCTCAATACTTGATGTTCCTCGAGGAGAATCTCACTTTGAGACAATTTTGAGATCGATCTCTTTGTTTCGTTCAAGCTTCGAGAGGGCCAAGTAAATCGAAGGCACGACAATCAAAGTGAGGATCGTTGAAACAATGGTTCCCCCGATGATGGAAAGCCCTAGCGGAACTCGAGTCTCGCTCCCAAGCCCACTTCCCAGCACGAGCGGGATGGCTGCTGCTACGGTGGCCACCGAAGTCATCAGAATTGGTCGCAAGCGCACAGCCCCTGCCTCCACCATGGCGTCGAAGACATTTTTCCCCGAACGCTCCCGAACTTGATTGGCGAACTCCACAAGCAGGATCGAGTTCTTCTTGGCAATCCCCATCAAGACAATCAAGCCAATGAAGCTAAACAAATTCAACGAAGCCCCAAAAATCCACAGCGCTAGAAAGGCTCCACTGATACTGAACGGCAGTGCAATCAATACAGTGATCGGATGGATGAAAGAATTAAACTGAATAGCCAAAATCATATACGCCACCAAAAGTCCGATGAGTAAGGCCTGCGTGAGTCCTGAAAAGGCCTGAGAAAATCCCGCTGAAGCGCCCTCAAGGACCGCTGAGTAGCCCGTCGGCAAAATCTTCAGCGCGTGTTGTTGTGCTAAACCGAGCACTTCTGCTTGCGACTTCCCAGGAGCGATATTTCCAAACACGCTGATGGCTCGCAGTCGATTCACCCGCTGTATGGTCTGAATGGCGCTCCCCTCTTTCAAAGTGACGAGTTCCGACAGAGGAATCAAATTTCCAGCAGTGTTTCTAACATAGATAGATTTGAAGTCTTTCGGTTCGCGAATTTGAGTCTCATCAAACTTAAAACGAATATCAAATCGATCGCCTTCTTTAGTAAAGCGGCCTAAGCGAAATCCACCGACACCGGCAGCAAGAATTTGTCCCACAGCTTCTACACTGACACCTCGAGCCGCCATCGCTTGGCGATTGGGTTCGACTAAAAGCTCAGGAACACCTCGGCGATAATCGGTATCCATATCCACGCCAAGCCCTTGCTCTTCAAGCCAATCCGCCAGCTCTTTCGATTTTTCTTCAAGCACATTAAGATCTGGCCCTCGAAGAGAAATCGCCAGCGGATTTTGACGACCCGAAGTGAGGTTCCTGGCTGAAATATCTCTCATATTCACTCGAAGACCTTTGAGATCTTTAAACTGAGGGCGCAGTTTATCCATCACTTCTAAGTGAGTCAGCTCACGCTCGGCCTTTGGCTTCAAAACGATGGGCATAAAGATCTGATTCACCGAAGCACTGGGGCCCCCAGCGCCGACGCTGGTAAAGAAACCTTCAATATTGGGTTCTTTTCTCAAGATCTCTTCGATTTTGAGTGCAAATTGATCTGTGACTTGCAAGGCCGAACCCACAGGGGCCTGGGCGGTCAGAATAATAAAATCCTGGTCCTGGGCGGGCACAAACTCCTTTTTCACAAGCTTGATCATGTACAGTGAACCCACAAAAAAAGCAGTCGATGCAAGGATCACTGTCCACTTCTTATTCATCGCTGCCGCAACCACTCGAGAGTATTTCTCTCCCAATCGATGAAACACGTCATCCAGCCAAATTTCCATTTTGTTGGATTTAGGACTCGTCTGCAAAAAAGCCGCCGCTCGCATGGGCGTGATAGTGATCGCTTCCACCAGCGACAGCAATACTGCTGCACTCATGGCAATTCCGAATTGAAAGAAAAACTTACCGATCACACCATCCAAAACCACCACGGGCAAGAAAACCGCCACAACGGCAAGCGTGGCTGCGATGGCTGCAGGCAAAATCTCAACAGAACCATCGTAAGCTGCCTGGGCTGCGGACTTTCCCATGCGATGGTGACGAACAATGTTTTCCAAAAGCATGATCGCATCATCAACCACGATCGAAACTGCGAGCGTCAGAGCCAACAAAGTGAACAAGTTCAAAGTGAACCCTGAAAAATACAAAATCAGAAAGGTGCCCACAATGGATGTCGGAATACTGAAAAGAATGTTAATGGCTGCTTGAATGCTTCCTAAGAAAAGAAAGCAAATCAGAATTGTGACCAAAGCTGCCACCACTAGCTTTTCCATCGTCAAGTTAACGGTGGATTCCGTGGGCTTCGTGAAGTCCACGTTGAAGAAATAATTATACCCGGGGGGAAACTGCGGCTTAATTTTTTCTAAACGTTCGCGGATAGCTTTCGCGATCTCAACTTCGTTCGTACCCCGCTGCTTACGAATCTGCATGGCCACCGCTTGTTGGCCATCAATTCTAGCCAGTCTTCGAATATCGCTCAGACCGTCTTCAACACGAGCCACATCTTTAATTCGAAATTCACCTTCAAAGATTCTTTGCCCGCCTCGCTGAAGAATTCGAATATTCTCAACTTCTTCCACCGTGGTGGCTTCGCCCATCCAGCGAACTTGAAGCTCTCGCTTTCCATCAGAGAACTGACCTGCCGCACTTTCCACGTGCTGAGTGTTCAAGGCTTGCACAACATCTGAAATGGTCAGGTAGTATTTTTCTAGTTTTTGGGTATCAATCCAGATTCTCAAGTTTCTTTCAGAAAATCCCCCGACAGAAACTTCGCCCACTCCTTCTAAAAAGCGAATTTGGTCGAGCAAAAAGTTGTTCGTCCAATCGAGCATCTCTTTGATATCTTTTCCACCGTACACAGATAAAATCAGAATGGGATCTTCTTCAGGGTTTTGCTTTCTGATCGTCGGTGCATCCACACCCTGAGGTGGTTGCCAACGACCGAGCGCTGTTTGCACTTCTTGAAGAACCACATCCACATTTCGATCAAGACTAAAATCTAATGAAATAGATCCTTGCCCGGCTCTCGCCGACGACTTCATCTCCTTGATCCCTTCGATCGCGAGCAATCGTTCTTCAAGAGGTTCTAAAATTTCTGTTTCGATCACTTGAGGAGCCGCACCATCATAGGAAACGCTGATGGAAATAACGGGAAAGTCTACATCTGGTAACTGACTGACCCCCATACGACTGAGCGCAATTCCTCCGAAAATGATGAAAGCAGACATGAGAATCCACGCAAAAACTGGCCGACGAATGGAAAGAGCAATGAGATTTTTCATGGGATAAGAATAGATCGAGGTTTGGTTAAAAAACCAGCAATGACTTGAGATCAAATAAAAAAGAAACTGACTCAAAATCCTGTCCCTGGTCTCTGCTACCGCCTCAATGGAGCCAACATTTACTTATGAAATCTGCGTGTTCGTTGGTGATTTCTGTTTCTTGTAAAACAAGAAACAGAAATTCCGTCCGATTTCCCCTTTTTCT
>JBKCXY010000308.1:0-11529 GCA_046315835.1 Pseudobdellovibrionaceae bacterium
TGGAAGGATCTCGGCTCGAGTGAAGAACCTTGGTTTCAAATCGCAGGCTTTGACTCTGTTCAGTCTCATGTCCAGGCCGGCGCATGGATCGGCGAAGGCTACCCGAGCTTGATTTGGAAGAACCTCCTCGGTGAAAAGACAAGAAGTCCTGAAAGACTCGCAAACCTCCTTGAGAAAGGTCTCCTGGGGCATTTCCATCTTTCGAAATCTGACCTCCATTTGATTGCTCTGGATCAGGACCTTGCAGACAGTGTGGTTTTAGCCCTGCAAGGATTTGTGATGAATGAAAGATCCGCTGTTTTGGATGAATTTACTCGGTACAAGATTCAATCGCCCGAGGGAGAAGGCTGGATTTTGGGTCTTCCGTTGACCAACACCGAGAGCGCTGTTAAATCCACGCTCTATGTTGATCAATCTTCGCGACATCCCTGCTGAGGGAAAAGAGTTTATTTGTAATGAGAAAACGGGTGACCTCAATGAGGCGCTCAAAGATATGATCGGCTCGGCCGGTCACGAAGCTCGTTTTTTTATCTATCCTATTCCTAATGGAACTTTTCAGCTCAAAGGAACCATCAAGACGGTTCTTCCCGAAGATTGCTCTCGATGTGGTCTCGATTTCCAACTCAACCTCAGTGAAAAGTTTGAAGAGCTCCTTATGCCGACCCTTGAGGCTCCGCGAGGATCTAAATATGCTCGTGTGAATCACCTGAGTGATGCCCCCGAAACAGGACCCTCTGTGACAGAATATCAAGGGCACCACTTTGATATGGGCGAGTACCTGCATGAATTCATTGCTCTGTCTGAACCTCTGATCCCGGCCCCTGAAGAGGATGCTGAGGGAAACTGCTCACTGTGTAAGAAAAAGGTTCGCGGAGTGGTTTTTTCCTACGAAGATCAAGGATTTGAGGCTCCGGCAAGCCCTTTTGAAGCCCTCAAAAAGCTCAAACAGTAAGCAGAGCCTGCCTCTTTAGGCAGCGCAATAAATTCCTTGATTTTCCTCCGCTTTTCGATAGATTACGGCGCTTCATTGTAACAGGAAGGTGAACATGCCAACACCCAAAAAGAAAACCTCGCGCTCACGTAGAAATATGCGCCGTTCTCATGATGGATTAGAATCTCCAGCAATGGCTCTTGATAAGAAGACCAAAGAATGGGTTCGTCCTCACCGTGCAACGAAAGCTGCTGACGGAGCTTTCTATTATAAAGGAAAACAAATCAGCCCTGCTTCTAAGTAAGCCAGAGCTGAGGTTTAACTATGTATCGATCTCGCGTCGCGGGTACGGGCTCTTATCTCCCAGAGAAAGTTCTTTCTAATATAGATTTAGAAAAGCTCGTAGACACCAACGACCAGTGGATTCGTGAACGCACCGGGATCGAACGAAGGCACATCGCTGCCGACCACCAAATCACATCTGACCTTGCCTTGATCGCTTGCCAGAAAGCTCTGCAAGCGGCGGGCATAGCTGCCGACCAAGTTGAACTGCTCATTGTCGCCACAGTCACTGGTGACCAAGTGATGCCCTCGACAGCCTGTGTCCTTCAGAATAAACTGGGCCTTAAGAGCATTCCCGCCTTTGATCTTTCTGCAGCTTGCTCCGGCTTTATTTACTCTCTGTCTGTGGCAGATCAATTCATTAAAACTGGACAGTACAAAACGGTTCTCATCGTGGGCGCTGAGATCATCCATCGTGTCGTGAATTATGAAGACCGCGAAACCTGCATTCTCTTTGGAGATGGAGCTGGTGCTTTTGTCATCACTCGTGCTGAAGAGAGCGATCCGCACTATGTGATGAGTACCCATCTGCGCGCCGAAGGAGCTCTCGGTGAGCTTTTTGTGCTGCCGGCTGGTGGCTCAAAGATTCCCTTCTCGCAAGACGTTCTCGAGAACAAAACCCAGTTCGTCAAAATGAAGGGCCGCGAGATTTTCAAAAATGCCGTGAGAACAATGTCATCAACTTGTCATGAAGCTCTCGAGAAAAACCAAGTTCCACCGGAAAAAGTGGATTGGCTGGTTCCCCACCAGGCGAATATGAGAATCATGGAAGCTGTGGCTGATCATTTCGGATTCCCGAAAGAGAAAGTGATCTCAGTTGTTCATGAAATGGGAAACACTTCTGCTGCCACGATCCCAGTGGCTTTTGATATGGCCGTTCAAGATGGTCGCATCCAACGCGGTCAAACGATTCTTTTGACGGCTTTCGGAGCAGGACTCACTGCAGGCAGTGCCCTTTTGAGGTATTGATATGAAATTCACAGCTCTTTTCCCCGGACAAGGCAGTCAACAGCCCGGCATGGGGAAAGCCCTTTTTGAATCGGAAACTCTCGCCAGGCAAACTTTTGAAGAAGCCTCAGACGCTCTCAGTTTTGATCTTAAGAAACTGTGTTTTGAAGGTTCCGAGAGCGATCTTGCTCTGACCGAGAACACTCAACCCGCACTTCTCACAAACTCAGTTGCAACCGTCAGGGTCTACCAGAAAAAATTTGGGCTCAACTTCGGAGCCACCGCTGGACACTCCATCGGGGAATACTCAAGCTTTGTCCTCGGGGGAGTGATCCCCTTCTCGACAGCCATCAAAGCTGTTCGCTTGCGAGGCAAAGCCATGCAGAACGCTGTTCCCGTGGGAAAAGGCAGCATGGCAGCCGTGATGGGTCTTGAACCCGACCAAGTCATTCAGCTCTGTGAGATGGCGACAAAAGACTCAACGACAGGTCCGATTTCAGCCGCGAATTTCAATGCTCCGGGACAGATTGTGATCAGTGGTTCCGCACTGACCTTAGAGTGGCTGGGGGCTCAAAAGATCGAAACTTTCTTTCCTGAGGTGAAGAGATTTAAAATGATTCCCCTGAAAGTTTCTGCGCCTTTTCATTGTGCACTCATGCAACCAGCTGAGGACCAAATGCGCGATTTTTTTACACCTCTTCAGTTTGAAAATTCACAGCTTCCAATCCTTCAGAATTATCATGCGGAGTTTGAGACAGAGGCTGGTAAACTCAAGGAAAATCTCATTCGCCAGGTGACTGGAAGCGTCCTTTGGATGCAATCCATGGAGGCCTTGAAATTGGCAGGAATGACAACTTGCATTGAGTTTGGATCTGGAAAGGTGCTTGCGGGTCTTTTGAAAAAAATTGACTCTGAGAGCTTCAAAGTCTTCAATACAACATCTTCAGAAGATATGAAGATGCTTGAGGATTTTTTAAAAAATGGAGTTCAAACTTAAGTGAATGAAAGCCCGAACGTGAGCCCAACAGAAGCTCAAACTCTTTCTGAACAGCGCTTTTTTATCCCCGGCGGAAGTCGAGGTATCGGAGCGGCCATTGCACAGCTTTTGGCGGAACGAGGGGCTCAGGTCGCCATCACTTACGCTCAATCAAAAACGGCCGCTGAAGCCCTGATTGCAAAGCTTCCAGGCTCGGGCCATTTTTCACTTCAACTCGAACTCACAGATGAAAACTCGATCAATGCTGCGGTCGATGAAGTTTACAAGCATTGGGATCAAGTTGATGGCGTGGTGAATAATGCAGGCCTAACGAAAGATGGTTTACTGCTCAGGATGAAAACCGAAGATTTCGACCGAGTGATCCAGGCCAACCTCAGAGGCTGCTTTCTCGTGACTCGAGCTTTCTTAAAACCGATGCTGAAGGCTCGCAAGGGCTCTCTGGTGAATGTGACCTCCGTGATCGGCCAAATGGGCAACGCAGGTCAGGCCAATTACGCAGCTTCCAAGGCTGGAATTGAAGCTTTTTCAAAATCTGTGGCCCAAGAAGTGGCTTCCCGTCAAATTCGCGTTAATTGTGTGGCTCCAGGCTTTATCCAGACTGAAATGACGGGTATCTTGAGCGACGAACAAAAAAGCCAGATTTTGAGTAAAATTCCCATGGAGAGAATTGCTGAACCTCGGGAAGTGGCCCAAGCTGTCGCTTTTTTGCTCAGTGATGATTCGAAGTATATTACCGGCCACACACTCAGTGTGAATGGCGGGATGTTGATGAGATAAAATATAACAGGAGGATACCTATGGGACTCAGTCCAAAAGTAAAAGACATTATCGTAGAACAACTTGGCGTTGATCCAGAGAAAGTAAAGCCCGAAGCTTCTTTCATTGATGATCTTGGCGCTGATAGCTTGGATATCGTTGAACTTGTCATGGCGATGGAAGAGGAATTTGATCTTGAAATCCCTGACGAAGATGCAGAAAAGCTTCGCACGGTCGGTGACGTTGCTTCTTACCTTGAAAAAAAAGGTAAAGGTTAATCCTCTGTGGAACTCATGAGGGCGCCACGCACACAACGAAGAGTGGTGGTTACGGGAGTGGGTGCTGTCACCCCCCTTGGACTTTCTGCAGAAGAAAGTTGGTCCAATGCCCTTGCTGGAAAATCGGGGATCGCACCGATCACCCGATTTCCGACGGAACAGTTCGGTGTTAAGTTTGCCGGTGAAGTGAAAAACTTCAACCCAGATCAGTACATCCCCAAAAAAGAGCAAAAGAAAATGGATCTCTTCATCCATTTTGCTCTGGCTGCGGGAAAAATGGCCCTCGAAAATGCAAAGCTTGAAGTCACACCTGAAATCGGAGCTCTCGGCGGCACTCTTGTCGGTGTTGGCATGGGCGGGCTTCCCGCCATCGAAGAGCAGCTTCAAAAAATGCTCGAAAAAGGGCCTTCTCGGATCTCCCCTTTCTTTATTCCTATGGTGATTGGGAATTTGGCCTCTGGTCACCTTTCGATTCAGTACGGATTGAAAGGCCCCAATTACTCAATCACTTCGGCATGTGCCTCAGGCGCTCACTCGATTGGTGAAGCTGTTAAATACATCCGTGAAGGGCAATGCGAATTTATGTTGGCCGGAGGAGCTGAGAGCACTGTCTGCCCAATGGCCATCGGCGGTTTTGACGCCATGAGAGCGCTCTCAAGCAGAAATGACAGTCCAGAAAAGGCCTCTAGACCTTTTGATAAAGATCGCGATGGATTTGTGCTTGCAGAAGGTTCAGGAATTCTTGTTTTAGAATCTTTGGAGTTTGCACTCAAGCGTGGGGCCAATATCCTTTGTGAAGTGACGGGTTACGGAGTTTCTTCCGACGCTTACCATATGACCTCCCCTCACCCCGAAGGTGATGGTGCTTTCAAAGCCATGAGTATGGCGGTCACAGATGCAGGGATTTCTACTTCTCAAATTCAATACATCAACGCGCACGGAACCTCGACACCGATGGGGGATGAACTTGAAAGTCGTGGTATTAAACGCCTGATGGGCGAAGCTGCGAAACAAGTCATGGTCTCAAGCACAAAGAGCATGATGGGACATGCTTTAGGGGCTGCAGGCGCGATCGAAAGTGTCTTTTGTGTGCTGGCTCTTAGAGATCAAAAAGTACCACCAACCATCAATCTTGAGAATCCTTCCGAGGGCTGTGATTTGGACTATGTTCCTCACAAGTCAAGATCTGCTCAACTGAAACATGTGTTGAATAATTCTTTTGGCTTTGGTGGTACCAATGCCAGCTTGGTGTTTTCAAAAATATGATGAAGATTTTCATCGCCTCAGATCATGCAGGCCTTGAGCTGAAAAATAAAATTACCGCGGAGCTTCGCCATCATGGGTTCATTCCCAATCGACAACTCGAAGCTCATGACTTGGGGCCACAGACCACAGATTCTGTGGATTACCCTGACTTTGCCGACCTGGTCTGCAAAAAGATTCATGGGTTTTCTGTCATCAGCAACGAAAACGAACCTCACTTCCCTAAAGAAGTTGGCATTTTGATTTGCGGATCAGGCCAAGGCATGAGTATCCGAGCCAACAAATTCCCACACATTCGAGCCGCTTTGTGCTGGACACCTCAGGTGGGAATTCTGGCTCGCGAACACAATGACGCTAACGTGCTTTGTTTAGGTGCCAGACTTATTGATCATTCCATGGCCCTTGAAATCGTTAAATGTTTTCTCACGACACCTTTTGCAGGCGGTCGACATAGCCAAAGGGTTGTCAAAATCAATCGCCCCATAGGAGAATAGCGCTAACCGCAGGAGGTTTGTGCTTATGAGTCTCTCTCACCTCGAATCCACGGATCCTGAACTTTATAAAAGCCTCGTTCTAGAAACATCTCGCCAACAATTTGGTCTTGAGATGATTGCTTCAGAAAACTACACCTCGCTCGCCGTGATGGAAGCTCAAGGCAGTATCCTCACTAACAAATATGCCGAAGGCTATCCCGGGAAGCGTTACTACGGTGGCTGCGAGTTTGTAGATCAAATTGAAGCTTTAGCTATTGAACGAGCGAAGAAACTTTTCAACTGCAGTTACGCGAACGTGCAACCTCACTCGGGCTCACAAGCCAATCAAGCTGTGTTTCTTTCTGTCCTAAATGCGGGAGACACGATCTTAGGAATGGATTTATCCCATGGGGGACATCTCACTCACGGAAGCCCCGTGAATTTTTCAGGTCTTCTTTTTAAAGCAGCCAGTTACAAGCTTGATCCAGTCACAGGCCGACTGAACTATGATGAAATTCGAAAAACAGCTCGAGAGGTCAAACCAAAACTCATCATTGCAGGCTACAGTGCTTATCCTCGGCTTTTGGATTTTGAAGCTTTTAAGTCGATCGCTCAGGAAGTGGGAGCTTACCTTTTAGTAGATATGGCTCACTTCGCAGGCCTGGTCGCAGGCCATGCTCACCCCAGTCCTTTTCCTTATGCAGACTTCGTCACATCCACCACCCATAAAACTCTCCGAGGGCCTCGTGGTGGGATCATTCTCACCAATCATGAGGAGCTCGCGAAAAAATTGAATTCTCGAATTTTTCCTGGAATACAAGGCGGCCCGCTTGAGCATGTGATTGCCGGGAAAGCTGTGGCATTTCATGAAGCTCTAAAGCCTGATTTCAAATCCTACGCTCAGAACATCATCAAGAATGCTCAAGCTCTCGCCGACAGTGTTCTCGCAGAAGGTTTTCATCTTGTGACCGGTGGAACTGACAATCATTTAATCCTGGTGGATCTTTCGCAAACCGAGACCACCGGAAAGCTTGCCGAGCAGAGTCTTGATAAGGCTGGAATCACTGTGAATAAAAACACAGTTCCCAACGAGAAGCGATCTCCCTTTGTCACCAGTGGCGTTCGCATCGGAACTCCTGCATTAACAACACGAGGAATGGGACCTCAGGAAATGAAGCAAATTGGAAAATGGATTTGCCAGGTTTTGAAAGATCCGAACAACGAAGCTCTTCAAAATAAAATTCATACGGAAGTGAAAGCTCTTTGTCAGAAATTTCCAATTTATGGATAACTGCTGAGAGCTTAAGCAACTGAGGACAAAAAGCTTCATAAATAAGCCTAAAGTCTTGTTTTTTTAAGGATTTATCTCTTTCCTCAGCAAGACTTCCGATAATAACATCATGGTGATGCATCCATGGATTAAAGCAACATTGTCTGGACTGATCTGCGGCTTTTCCACAGTCACCGTCTTGGTGAGTCTGTCTTCTTGCTCTTCTTTCACCCAAAGAAAACCAGCCACTCAAGAGATCGTGAACCTTGACGAACTTCCCGAAGATGAAAAACTCCTCTACCAATGGCAAGAAGAGCGCAGTCAGAACTATTTCGATTGGCCTGTGGATCAAGCAAGATTGACTCGAGGATTCTTGCCGGAAAAACGAAGACCCCATTTAGGAATTGATCTTGCGGGCCCCAGAGGGACCCCGATTCTCGCAGCCCATGATGGCGTGGTGATCTATGCAGGAAGAGATTTCCGAGGTTTTGGAAACATGGTCCTGATTGAAGGCAGTCGTGGCTGGGCTTCGCTGTATGCGCACTTCCACAAGATTGAAGTCAAAGAAGGTCAGAGAATTAAACAGGGACAAAGAATCGGCCAAATGGGAAGAACCGGCCGCGCTACGGGCGTGCACTTGCACTTTGAAGTTCGCAAAACCAGAGGCCCTGTTGATCCTTTACTTTATCTGCCCGGGGGACTTGCTGTGGCAAAAAATCTGGAAGAATAGTCAGTGATCTAAAAAGAGTGGATCAAAAATGAAAAAGGGAGCAGTTCGCTCCCTTTTTTTCATCACTATTGATCTTTCAGACCAAACTAGAAATTCAAGTAAGTACCAAGACCGAACTCCGTCGTCTCAGCAGCGAAAATGCGACCCGCAGTGTTTGCAGAACCTTTTGAAGCATTCGTCAATGAAGACACTAACAATGCAAACGACAGGTTCTTGTTCGCTGTCAAATTCACTCCAACCTCAGTCAGAACGCGATCACGAGTCTTACGACCTTCAACAAGCGATGCATAATTCGTCAAAGTACCAGCTGTCAGATATGGCTGAACATTGTCGTTGATATTCACATACAAGTTGCCATACTGACGGAAGTCCACGAGAACATCGTCGCTGGTTGCGAGATTGGTCAAGCGAGGATCAACAAACCATGAAACATCCACACACTTATTGATCGTGTAAGGCAGCTCCATGGATGCACGGATCGTCCCGTTAGAGCGTCGGTTTCTTGAATCAACGGACGTCGGAGCAATATAGCGAATAGAGCCAGTGACTTTCTTTGCCCAAGCAACTTTATCAAACTTACGATAGTAACGAACAAAGGGGTCAGCAGATGCATATCCTTGAGTTGAAGCTACAAATGAAGCATTGCGCTCACCTTTCTCAGGAATATCATTGTAGTAAAACTGATGAGCTACAGCGACAGAGTCTTTATCGGTAAGATTGTATTTGAAAGTCGCGATGTTCAATGAGGAAACAGAGGCTTTTCTACCCTGGTCTTTTTGAGCCTGAATGACTGTTGAAGCATCATTGGTATAAGAAACTGACCATTTCTTTTTTGGAGCAGGAGCTGCCTCAGTCAGTGTTGCAGTTGTTGTCTGAACAGGCGCTGCTGGCAACGCTGTTGAACTGGTTTGTGCAGATGCTTGAGCTGCTACAACCAATGAAAGTCCCATCATTAGTTTTCTCATGTTTTTACCCCTTTAAACCATCGTGTGTGTTGTCGAACTTTTGGTCCGTTTTTGTCCTTTTTATCGGTCGGTCCAGTCCTACAGCAATGGGGATGCCATACAACAGGGGTCAAAGCAACACCGAGGCTGCCCTTTTTCAGCTTTTGTAAGAAGTTTATGGCTCCACACTCATGGTAGAAGTTAAGAATGCCTCAATTTTTGATACTCCAACATGCCACCTCGACACCAGCTGGGAGCACTTTGCTTTGGCTGAAAGAACGCGATTTGAGTTATCACCACTTAATGACTCCAGAGATTCAGGATTGGAGCGAACTCCCCGCCTTTGATAATCTGGTGATCTGTGGGGGAGCCATGGATGTGGACCAGGAAGAGCAGTACCCCTGGCTGAAATCTGAGAAAAAGTTGATTCAGGAAACACTCGCAAACTCTGCAAAGAAAACGTTAGGTCTCTGCCTGGGAGCGCAGCTTATCGCGGAAGCCCTCGGTGCTTCAGTTCATAAACATGATCACTGGGAGGTCGGCTGGCAGCCAGTGAATCTCTTCCCTGAAGCGAGCCAAGGAGTTCTCCCGGAAACGACGGAACTGAAGGTTTTTCAGTATCATGGCTACCGTTTTCATCTTCCGGAAGGAGCGGTCCGACTCGCGCAGAATCATGCTTGCTCAGATCAAGGCTTCCTTTGGAAAGACCGCGCGGTGGGATTTCAATTTCATCCCGAATCCACGCAGGAATGGATCGACTTTTGCGCCACTGATAAAAGTGAAATTTATCCCACAGGTGAATTTGTCCAACCTGCGGATGACCTTTTGAAGGACCAGTTTTCACAGCCCAAGCTACAAAATTGGTATTTCAATTTCTTAGATCGATTCTTTTCTGTTAATCTTTAGTCTATGAAAGCACTTGTCTTATCTGGTGGTGGTGCGAGAGGCGCTTACCAAGTCGGAGTTCTCTCAGCCGTTGCAGAACTTGCCGAATCCCTGAAACAGAAATCTCCTTTTAAAATTTATACGGGAATTAGCGCAGGCGCGATCAACGCTTCCTTTTGTGCTGCCGGGGCTGATGACCTCCATCTGACGACTAGAAATCTCATTCAACTCTGGAGCAGCCTGAGCAGTGATCAAATTTTTAAAACAGATGCTCTTTCACTCGGGAAAATTGGCCTGAAGTGGATGGGAGAGCTTTCCCTCGGAGCTCTGTCGGGAGCAGAAGCAAATCGATCACTCTTAGATACGGAGCCTCTTTCTGAACTCATTCGCAATAATTGTGAGTTCTCAAAAATTAATAAACTTATTGAAAACGGGTTTCTTCATTCTCTCGCGATCACAGCCCTGGATTACAAAAGCTCTACGACCATCACTTTTGTTCAAGGCCATGAAGACGTGAAGCTCTGGCAGCGAAGTCGCCGAATCGCAGAGCTCACTGAAATCAAAACAGAACATGTAATGGCTTCAAGTGCCATCCCCATCCTGTTCCCGCCAGCGCAAATCGGTGAGCGGTATTTTGGCGATGGCTGTATTCGAAACTTAGCTCCAGTCTCTCCAGCTATTCACTTAGGAGCTCAGAAAATCTTAGTGGTCGGAGTCAGAAAGCAAAGCACCACAGCTTATGAACTCAAAGCCAGCCTTCGCCCCCCTTCAGTGGCTCGGGTGGTGAACGTGCTTTTGAATTCGGTCCTGCTTGATGGGGTGGAAGTGGATATTGAACGCCTTGAGAGGATCAATGAGTTTATCCGCCGAGTCCCAGACACTCATCATGATCAACTGAATTTTAAAACCATGGATTACGTGTTTATTAATCCATCAGAGGATATTGGCCAGATTGCCGCTGAGCTCTCTTCTCGCTTACCCCGAGTGATTCGCTACCTCTTGAAAGGTTTAGGCCCTCTGGAAGATGCCAGTGAGATCATGAGCTACCTGATGTTTGAAAATGATTTTACTTCTCGGCTCATTGAGATTGGCTATGAAGATGGGATGAGATCTAAGGACGCAATCCTTAAATTCCTTGCAGAAGATTAGATCTCGACCTGAATTCCTACTTCAATGACTTGATTGGGTGGGATTTTGAAGAAATTTGTGGGGCGTTCTGCATTCCTTGCCATGAAGGCAAAAATCTTTTCTCTCCAAACCGACATACTCGGATCACCCGTTGCGATCAGCGTTTCTCTTCCAAGAACAAAAGTCGTATCCGAGACTTGGAACGGAATCCCCGCTTCACGACAAGCTTCGAGGATATGCTTGATTTTCGGAGTCTCCATAAAGCCATAAAGTGCGATAATGCGATACAAATCAGGAGTCAGAGTTTCAATCTGAATGCGATGATCTGGGTTTACAAAAGGAACCTCTTTCGTCTTGATCGTCAGAAGCGCCAACCGAGAATGTAGCACTTTGTTGTGCTTGAGGTTATGAAGAAGTGGAACAGGAACACCCCAAGTATCCCCTGACATGTAGATCGCATTTCCCGGAACTCGGTGAGGATTTTCAATTTGTAGCTTCTGTATAAATTCAACCATCGGGATGGATCTTGCTTTCAATCTTTCAGCGAGGATTTTTCTCCCCGTTTGCCAAGTGGACATCAAGAG
>JBKCXY010000309.1:0-1237 GCA_046315835.1 Pseudobdellovibrionaceae bacterium
GGCTAGGACGTCCCTAATTTCATTAAGATTTCTCTAAGATCTCCTTTTCCCAGCCTTTGATCTAGTCTTCGATAGTGCTTTAGCCACGGCATTCTGCCATTGAACAAGACGATCTGACCTTCGGTTTGTATTCATTTGAGACTGAAACGATCGATCTGTTTTCCAAATTTTTTGTAGGTCGCTTGTCGACTTCCAAAAGCCAACACCCAGCCCCGCTAAATAGGCAGCGCCGATGGATGTTGTTTCAATCAATTCGGGACGTTCCACTTGCACACCAGTCAAGTTGGCCTGCATCTGCATGAGAAGATTATTCGATGAAGCTCCTCCGTCGACTTTTAGACGAGGAATTTTTTTCCCCAGATCTTGTTGCATCGCCAAGAGGATTTCAACATTCTGCAAGGCCATAGCTTCGAGAGTCGCTCGAGCAATGTGTGCTTTTGTAGTTCCTCGAGTGAGGCCACAAATCACACCGCGTGCTTCTGAATCCCAATAGGGAGCTCCTAAACCTGTCAAAGCTGGTACAAACTCAACCCCTTCTGAAGAATCCACTTGTTTTGCTAATGCTTCAATTTCAGAACTCTGCTGAATCATTCCTAATCCATCTCGCAGCCACTGAACGGCGGCACCACAAATAAAGGCTCCCCCTTCGAGGGCATAAGTCGCTTTTTCCCCTGGCAATTTCCAAGCAACTGTCGTGAGAAGTTTATTCTGACTGAAAACTAACTTCGGACCTGTATTCATCAATAAAAAGCTTCCCGTGCCAAAAGTGCATTTTGACTCCCCCGCTTGAAAGGCCACTTGCCCAAACAAAGCTGCTTGCTGATCCCCCGCGATGCCCGCAATCGGTATTCCATGGGGTAAACCGGGAACATTTTCTGTGACGCCTAAGACTCCTGAAGAATCACAAATCTCAGCGAGAGACTCTTCTTTGACTTTGAAAAGTCGACAAAGCTCAGGGTCCCAACTCAAAGTTTTTAAATTCATCAACATAGTTCTTGAAGCATTGGAAACATCTGTCTTAAAGCTTCTCCCCCCAGTCAACCGCCAGAGAAGGAACGTATCAATGGTTCCAAATCGCAGTTTGCCCTGTTGAGAAAGTTTCTTTGCCTCGGGAACATTTTCCAGAATCCAATTCATTTTGGTGCCGGAAAAATAAGGGTCGATCACGAGCCCCGTCTTCTTTCTAATTTTACTTTCATAACCCTTTTTCTTCAGATTCAGACAAAAGGGCTCTGTT
>JBKCXY010000310.1:0-3622 GCA_046315835.1 Pseudobdellovibrionaceae bacterium
TGAAAAATGGTGCCCGAAAGAGGACTTGAACCTCCACGACCTTTCGATCACTAGTACCTGAAACTAGCGCGTCTACCAGTTCCGCCATCCGGGCCCATAGAATTGGGTCCCAATTCATCAGGAGTGGGGGGGCTTGTCAAGCTCTGACGAGCGATGAACCCACGTGAGTTCGTGTTTATTGCTGTTCAGGTGGAAGATTTGGCTGCGAGGGATCTTGGCAAAGGCTTGAATGGCTGAAAAATCCGTCTTTCCTTTGAATTTCAAGGTGCAGACAAAGTTTTGAACTGTGTTGTAGCTGCGCCATTTTTGAACCAATTCAAAAAGCTTATCCGGATAGCAAATGATATCACTCACGAGCCAAGTCACTTGAGGGAACAACCGAGGGTCTAAAGCGAAAGCATCTTTTTTCAGGAACTGCACATTTTTTCGCTTGGACATTTTGGGATCCAGCGGGGCCGTGTCCACACTGATCACTTGCCCTGCAAGGTGAGAAAGAACCCAGCTCCAGCCACCGGGGCAGGAGCCCAAATCAATCACTGTGTCTTCTTTGGTGGGTGAGTGGCGGAAGCGAGCAAGAGCTTCATCCAATTTCGCGTAAGCCCGGGAAGGAGCTTCGGTGTCTGGCTCGATCTTCAGGGTTCCCGCGGGATAGGGAAGAGCGCAGTCTTCCGAGGTAGTGATCTCAGTTTCAGAGCTGAGCCAATAGGACCTGCTGACCAGATCGGGCATCGCTTGGCCACGGGTAAGAACTTTCGAAGGTGTTTTCGAGAGCTGACTTTGAATCAAAGCTTGCTTGCGATGAAGTTGGACAGGCACCGGCAGCCAGTACTTTGAAATCTCTTTCAATTGAGTGCTCGCATTTTTCACCGAGGTGAAACTGAAGGACTGTAAATTGGGAAAGGACTCTTGGGCCCACCAGCTCTGAAAGAATTCACCCTCACAAATAACCAATTGATGGTCTTTTAATGAAATTGTTTGCTGGATTTGGCTGAGCTTTCTGAGCTTCACTTCTGCGGCGAAGTCCTCGGCGCGATCAGAGTGTATCCAGTAACCATGAGTGTGAGTGGTCGTTGATTGATTTTTTTTCATGTGACGCAATTCAAATACGGCTTTGTTGCTAGAATGACAAGGCTTTAGGTAAAACAAAGCTAAAAGAGGAGAACTGCCATGGGAGCTTTAGCTAAATTTTCAAAATGGATTGCTGCGGTTGTTGTGTTGACAGCGATCGGAGGCATTTTCGTCAAATATTACAGCTTTATTTTTTCTGAAAAAGTCGAAGGGGTGGTTGAGCGGGTCGAACGAGTGCAACTGAACGTTGCTCTCATGCAAGTCCAAGGTGCGGCCGGGCAGTCGTTGAGCCCCGAACTTCATTCTTTTGCTGTAGCCATCAAAACAAAAAATGGTGAGATCAAAACTTCTTCTGCAGAAGATCGTCAGTGGGCTGTCGTTGAAGCAGGAAAATGCGCAGAGGCAAGGTTTTACCCTTACCCCTTTTGGAATTTGAATAAATCAGGAACCTATTTTAATGCGCGTTTGATTAAGTATTTCGACTGTCCTACAAATCCATAATTTTCAGCATGAGGTAGGCGAAGCCCCCGAAAAGGACCACACCCACAAACATCGAGGTCTGAATGATGGCAATGTTACCTTGTTTCTTACCATTCAGTTCAGATCTCCTTTTCGCTTCTTTGAACTGCATACGGACCACCTTTAGAAAGCGATAACTCGATCACTGCCTACAAGTTTAACTGAATCCTCGGGAATGCAGAGAAAAATCAGCAATCTCTCTGAGTCTGAGATAGTCATTCTGAGATTGATCTCAGTTACAGACAAAATCTTGCAGGTCACGAAGCGTTTTGAGATCCGTCTTGATTTGAGACACTTTTCTTTGAATATCTTCGATTTCATTATTGGTCAGTTCAGCACCAATGCGACCCGCGGCCCAAGTTGTGCCCGCGAGAGCTCCTAGTTTGCTACTAACCAACGGTTTTGACTTTTTCATGAAGCACCTCTTCGGACGATGGTGGAAAAGTTGAATTTTTGATTGAGGTTCGAGTTCAAAGACTGCATCGCTAGAGAAATGGCTTTGCCGTCACTTTGAGAATTGAAAAAGCAAAAGTTTTTTGCTGATGTGCTTTCGATGCGACGATCGTTCTTTGCTCGAAACTGGTGCAGGGGGAATGTGTGTGAGTGGATCGAACTCGAAGTGAATTCAAAAGTGTCATAGCCCAGGAGCGATTTTTCGATTTGCATGATTTCACTGAAGTGCACATCACCTGAACCAAAAATCACAGGAGATTCAACACGAGCAAGTTTTTTGAGAAAGTCTTGAAAATTTTGAGTATGGCTCGATTCAAAGGCATCCTTGCCCAGGTAACCGCCGAAAAACTGGCTTCCATTCATGAGCCACGCGGGCTTAGAAGAGTCAGTGAGCGTTTCGATGAGCCAGTCTTGCTGGTCTCGTCCCCAGTGGAGACCTCGGCTTGGATCCTTGTCCCAGCGGTAGCTCCGACAGTCCATGAAAATAAATCGTTGGGTTTGAAGCTCTAAGATTTTGCCTTCGCCAAAGGTCTTCTGAAAGCCTTCTATTTTTTCATGGCCCCAAAAGAGATCAAAAAGAAATTCAGTGATCCAACGCTCTTTAAAATCTTTGGTGGCATTATTGTCGCCAAAATCGTGGTCATCCCAAACAGCGAGGGTGGGAACGAGTTGCTCCTGTCGAAACCAAGAAATCCGCATGCGAGTTTCACAGTAGCGCTTCCAATAACCTGCTTCCCCACCTTCATTGGAATTGTCAGAGTAGCAAGTATCACCAATCAAAAAGACGATTTCAGGTTTTGTTTTTGCGAGCTGATCCCACATTTTCACACGTGCATCTTTGTAGACATCATTGATGCAAGAAGCTGTTGCAAACTTCAGATCCGGCTTATTGAGATTGAGGGCACTGAAATATCGATGGTCCAACATCTTCCCATTGTCCGCATTGAACACTTTCAATTCGTATTGAAGACCCAAAGACAGTCCATCCACTTTCATCTTCTCGATGGCCCAGTCGGAGTGCTTGCGGGTTTCCCGGCGAAGCCTCTCAGAGGCGAGAGACTTTCCATCAGAGCTCAAGATTTGATAGTGGAGATTGATGTTCTTTTCACAAAGAATCACGAATTGAGTGGACTCAGCGTTGGTGGCGCCTTGCAAAATAGGCAAAGCACCTCGATAAGTCTGCAACTCTTCAGCAGCGCCAGAAGTTTCGAAGGGGACAGTGAGAAGCGTAAGTCCCGCTGCAGTCTGCAATCCGGACTTTAGAAAATCTCTTCGGTCGATAACTAGATTATTCACTCTCACAATAGCTCAGCATTGCCACAGTTTGTCGTCAAATCTGACTACGAACTTCGCTTTGCGTTCGGCCCAAGGTCGAGGTCTTGTCTCGATATAATCTAGTCAAACCAAAAATTTTTCGCCATGATCTTCAGTCTACGGAGGTACGACTATGAAATGGATTTTAGGTTTAGCATCAGTATTTTTTGCATTTGCAGTTTCTGCGAACACAGCAGCACCAGTGACGGGTCAAATCAGTTGGACGGGAACAGGTGTGGGCAAAGCACACACAGGGACCCTTAAGTTG
>JBKCXY010000311.1:0-7561 GCA_046315835.1 Pseudobdellovibrionaceae bacterium
CGGCCTCAGTCTGAACTCTTATAAAAATGGAAGTTCACCACTGAATCAATTGATTGAGAAGGAAAGATTCTTTCACCCCGCGATCACAGTGGAAGAAAATTTTGGCCTAGGACTCAGTCCCCGCTTTAACTCTTTAGGTGAAGTGGCTCCAGAAAATTTAAAATTGATTGAAAATGGAAAACTTCAAAACTTGTTTGTCAGCTCAAGATCGGCTCAAGAGTACTCGGTTCCGACGAATTTTGCTGATACTTGGGAGTCCTGTAGATCCATGAACATGTTGCCTGGCACTGGCTCCACCAGCTTCCCCTCTGCGGAGGCCTTGGAAAGATTGGGCACTGGCTTGTATTTAGGAAATCTTCACTATCTGAATTGGAGTGATCTTAAAACCGCTCGCATCACAGGAATGACCCGATTTGCCTGCTTTTGGGTGGAGAAAGGTCAAGTGGTCGGACCTATTCAGGATTTACGCTTTGATGAAAGCTTGTATCGCTGCTTGGGTTCTGAAGTAGAAGCTCTAACTGCCGAGTCGTTTGTGGCTCCGGAAGTGGACACTTACTACCAAAGAGCGCTTGGCGGAAAGAAAGTTCCAGGTCTTCTGTTGAAGGACTTTACGTTCACATTGTAATTCTTCTAAGATCCCCTTGGCGCTCGGGTAAATCTGGGATAAAAGAACTCTGAAATTAAGGAGACATTTATGGCCGTACAATATTCTCTCGATGTAAAAAAATTGATGACAGATTTACGTGGCGACAAAGGCGTTGCTGCTTTGAAAGAAGAAGCTGAAAAAATTCGCGTGGAACTTAAGAAATTGAGCACCATGGGAAAAACCGAAGCTGCTTCTCGATTGAAGTCCGTTGAAGCACGTTATGGAAGAATTTTGAACCTGCTTCACGCCGCTCAAAAAGACCTCGATAAAGAAATGAAGAAAACTGTGCTCGTGGCTCGCAAAACAGCGAAAGACGCCGAAAAGGTTCTTTCCAGCTATAAAAAGCTGGCTCAGAAAGAAAAATCGAAGTTTTTGGCCGCTTTTTCTAAGAAGCAGTCTGTTAAAAAGGCGACTTCGAAGAAGACCACTAAGAAAACCACCTCTAAAGCTTCAAACTAGTCCGCGTCAATAGAGGCTTTTGAACCCCATGTGTGCTAGCTTTTCCACCGGATAAGCTCTCAAACATGGGGTTTTTTTATGCAAACAAATCACGAATTTTCTGGTCGCCATATTGGGCCTCGAACTTCTGATGTTCAGGTCATGCTCAAAGAACTTGGTTTTTCAAATCTGGAAGAAATGGCTTCCAAAGTAATCCCGAAAAATATTCGCTCTCAAAAAGGTTTTGATCTTGGACCTGGTCTGTCAGAATTTGAAATGCTTCAAAAAGCAAAATCAATTCTGAGTAAAAATAAAATCACCCGAAATTATATTGGCCTTGGTTTTCACGACACCATCACTCCCACTGTGATCCAAAGAAACATCTTAGAGAATCCAGTTTGGTACACGGCCTATACTCCTTACCAAGCTGAAATTGCTCAGGGCCGTATGGAATCCCTTTTGAACTTTCAAACCATGGTCACCGATCTGACAGCCATGGAAATTTCAAATGCCTCTTTGCTCGATGAGGGGACCGCTGCGGCGGAAGCCATGGCGATGGCGGCGAACCTGGTGAAGAATAACGCCATTGATTTTATCGTTGATGAAAATTTGCACCCCCATGTGATCGAAGTGCTTCACACTCGTTCAGAGCCTTTGGGCCTCAAGATGCATGTCGTGAACGTGGACACTTACCAAATCAGCACTCCTCTGTTTGCAGCCATCGTGGCCTATCCTGGAACTGACGGAAAGGTTCAGATCCGTAAAGAATTAGCCGATCGCATGCATACACAGGGCGGCATGCTGATCGTGGATGTTGATCTGATGAGTCTCACCTTGCTCAAGCCTCCCGGAGAATGGGGCGCAGACATCGTGGTCGGAAACTCTCAGCGCTTTGGTGTGCCTCTCGGCTTTGGTGGCCCCCATGCTGCCTTTCTGGCAACCAAAGATACTCACAAGCGCTTGATGCCTGGTCGGTTGGTGGGCGTCAGCCAAGATGCTCAAGGGAAAAAAGCACTGCGTTTGGCTTTGCAAACACGTGAGCAACATATTCGCCGTGAAAAGGCGACTTCGAATATTTGCACAGCACAAGTCCTGCTCGCCAACATGGCCGCGATGTATGCTGTCTATCATGGGCCTCAAGGCTTGAAAGCCATTGCTTATCGGATTCACACCTACGCTCACGCTTTGGCAGAGGCCTTGAAGAAGCATGGTGTAAAAGTTGCTCCTCAAGCTTTCTTTGACACTTTAAAAATTGAGAATGTGAATGTGGCTCAAGTTCGTCAAACAGCTGAGAGCCTTGGAATTAATCTTAGATATTTGAATGACAGGACGATCACTTTATCCTTGCATGAAAAAACCAATTTGAAAGACCTTAAAGATTTAGCATCTTGTTTTGGGCTGAAAGCGGATTTCACACATGTGCTCGGGCAAGGCTATCAGTCTATCAGTGCTGATTTGGTACGAACTTCCTCTTACCTGACTCATCCAGTGTTCAATAACCATCATTCAGAGACAGAGCTCTTGAGATATATTCATCATCTGCAAAGCAAAGATCTGACTTTGACTCACTCGATGATTCCGCTGGGTTCATGCACCATGAAGCTCAATGCAACGACAGAGCTGACACCTGTGTCATGGCCGGAAGTGAATTCTCTGCATCCGTTTGCTCCGCTGAATCAAACTCAAGGAATGCTCGAAATGATTCATGATCTTGAAAAGCAACTTTGTGAAATCACGGGCTTTGCAGCCGTGAGCTTACAGCCCAATGCGGGATCACAGGGAGAATTTGCAGGTCTTTTAGTGATTCGCAAGTACCATCAGTCTCGCGGTGATCATCACCGAAATATTTGCCTGATCCCAAGCTCTGCCCATGGAACAAACCCTGCTTCAGCGGTGATGTGTGGAATGCAAGTGGTGGTTGTGGCCTGTGACGACGCTGGAAACGTGGATGTGGCAGACCTCAAAGCCAAAGCAGAACTGCATAAAAATAACCTCGCAGCCTTGATGGTAACTTATCCTTCCACCCACGGCGTTTTCGAAGAGAGCATCACTGAAATTTGCCAAATCATTCACGATCACGGTGGCCAAGTCTATATGGATGGAGCCAACCTCAATGCCTTGGTGGCTCTTTGCCGACCTGGTGAATTTGGCCCCGATGTTTCCCATATGAATTTGCACAAAACTTTCAGCATCCCCCACGGCGGTGGCGGGCCTGGAGTGGGTCCGATTGGTGTGGCCGCTCATTTAAAAAACTTTTTGCCCACTCATTCTTTGGTGAAAGAGGCGGGCCCTAAAGACGGAATCTCTGCAACCACGTCAGCGCCTTGGGGGTCAGCAAGCATCTTGCCGATCTCTTGGACTTACATCACGATGATGGGCGAACTGGGATTGAAACAAGCGACTCTGATTTCAATTTTGAGTGCGAACTATATCGCTCAAAAATTGAATCCTTACTACCCGGTTCTGTACAAAGGAAAAGAAGGCCTCGTTGCTCACGAATGTATTATTGATCTTCGCCATTTGAAAAAATCAGCGGATGTGGATGTGACTGATGTGGCTAAGCGATTGATGGATTATGGCTTTCATGCTCCGACCATGAGCTGGCCTGTGGCTGGAACTTTGATGATCGAGCCCACAGAAAGTGAAAGCAAAGCCGAGCTAGATCGCTTCATCGAAGCGATGGTTGCGATCCGAAAAGAAATTCAAGCGGTGGAAGATAAAAAAATGGATCCTGTGGATAATCCTTTGAAGAATGCTCCACACACTATGTATGTGGCCACTGCGACAGAATGGAAACACCCCTACAGCCGTGAGCAAGCGATCTTCCCACTCCCGTGGGTGAAAGCGAATAAGTTCTGGCCTGCGGTCGGACGAGTCGACAATGCGTTCGGCGACCGAAATGTTGTCTGCTCTTGCCCACCACTCGAGGATTACGAATAAATCTCACTCATTAGGGTCTCCAATGAAAAAAATCGCACTCATTCGATTAGATAAAATTGGAGACCTCGTATCGACGCTTCCTTGTGATGAGGCTTTTACAGGTTCGGGCGACCGCCAAGGGCAAGCGACTTGGCTTGTTTATCAAAGCGTTTCTTTTCTGTGTGAATATTCAGAACCCAAAAGAAATTATGTTGCACTGACAAGTGCTGATACGGGTTTTCGAGAACTTCGCGAGTACTTAAAGAAAGAAAAGCCCGAGGCGGTGGTGATCTACTACGCCCCTTGGTGGGCGAGTCTCGCTTGTTGGCTCGAGGGCGTGCCTCTGCGCGTGGGCAGAAAATCTCAATGGCACTCTTATTTGTTTTTGAATCACTCGCTTCGACAATCCAGATCTCAGTCCGAAATGCACGAAGCCGAGTACAACTGGGATCTCACCCGATTCGCCGCTCTCAAATGCGGGATTGCCATGGATCATTTGAAAAAATCTGTGGGATATCTCTCTCTGAATCCAGCGCCCAATCGCCAGTTGGCGGAACGCTTCGGCCTGCTCAGTCAGCAGTACGTGGTGATTCACCCAGGCATGGCGGGATCTGCCCGCAATTGGAGCCAGGGCAATTACAATGCCCTCATTGAAAAGCTCGTGAATGCCACCACAGTGGTGATCACTGGAACCCCCAGTGATGAGCCCTATTTAGATCAGATCAAAGCTCAATGGCAAAACCATGACAAAGTGATTTGGCTCCAGAATGAATTGAAGATCAATGAGCTTCTCACTGTGCTGAAAAATGCGATTGCTGTGATTGCTCCGAGCACCGGCGTGCTTCATCTGGCGGCTAGTGTCGGTGTGCCGACAGTAGGATTGTATTCCCCCATCAGAGCTCACGCCTCGAAGCGCTGGGGTCCCCGCTCACCGAACACGCAAATTTTAGAACCTGAAGTCCAGTGTCCCGCGAGTTCAAAATGTTTAGGACTGAGCTGTAAAGACTACGACTGCATGGATCACATCAAAGTGAATCAGATCATTCAAAAGCTTCCCCTCGAGTCTCATCGATCATGAAGGTTTTGAGTCTTCCTCAAAAACTTATTCGGGCCATTGATACGAGTCTTCAAGATCTCGGCTCTTCTTTGAGTGACTCAAAGAAAATCAGCGAAGCGGTTCTTAGGCAAAGCGATTATTACATTGAGAATCCTTTGGGGCGCACACCTTGGTCAGAAAAATGGTGCCAGATCGCCCAGCTCGCTTACTATTTACCTCTCAATTTTCTTCGCGCACAGAAAGTGCAAAATGAACTTCCGCTCTCGTCTGAAATTTTGGATTTTGGCTCGGGATTAGGTGCTGGGAGTTTAGGCCTGCTGCTGACAAAATCCATTGCGAAGGCTCATTTCGTAGAATCATCCAGCGAAGCCCAGAAACTTCACCAAAAGATTTGTGAGCGCCTGAAGATCTCTGCGAATCTCTCTTGGGGCCCCACTTTGCCTGCGGAAATTCCTCAAACTCTGATTTGCTCCTATTCTCTGACCGAGCAAGAAACGCTTCCAAATTTTGTGTTCAAAGCACAGAATCTGCTTTTGATAGAACCCTCCACAAGCCAAGATGGCCGCCGGCTGATGTCTTGGCGGGAGGATTTATTGAAGAAAGGCTTTCATCTCTTAGCTCCGTGCACACATCATGACGCTTGCCCTTTACTCGAGGAAAGCGCCAAAGATTGGTGCCATGACCGAGTCCATTGGGAAATGCCTGAATGGTTTCAAAAAATCGAAGCGGCATTGCCGATGAAAAACCGCACTCTAACACTGTCTTATTTGGTGGCTTCACAAAAACAAAAGCCCGTTCGCAAAGCTTTGGAGGGACGCCTGGTGGGTGATTCTCTCGTTGAAAAAGGGAAAACACGGCAGCTCATTTGCCGAGGGCCCTCCCGTGAGTTTTTGGTTTGGATGCATAAACATGGCGATGCTGAGACTCTTTACCGAGGAGATCTTTTCACTGTCCCTGAGAATACTCAGAAGGTTTCCAACGAACTTCGATTGGCCCCAAAATCGCAGTAGTTTTCAGTCATGAAAACACAAATCAGTTTTATTGGCTCATTCGCCCTTTGTTTGACTTTAAGCCTGGCTTTTCAGGCTCAAGCACAAATGTCCCAGAAGCAAAACTTGACACCCCTTGAAGGTTTTTCAAACCCCTGGACTGTGTCTTTGACTGAGAGAGAGCATATTCTTGAGCCCTACTCCCACTTAGATTTAGATCGTAAAATCGCTACGCGAGCTTTAGAAGACGCTGTGATTTTCTTTGAGTTGAATAAGAACAAGATTCCTCGTCAAGACCTGATCGTTGTCATTGATTATTCCAAGCCCTCTTTCCAAAACCGCTTCTATGTGGTGGATCTTGAATCGGGTAAAGTGGAATCTTATAAAACTTCCCACGGAAGAGGCTCAGATCCAGAGCACACCGGCAGAGCTCAGTTTTTTTCTAATACGGTGAATTCCAATATGACTTCTTTAGGATTTTTTCTCACAGGCGACGACTACGACGGACAATACGGAAAAGCGCTGAAGATGCATGGACTTTCTGTGAGTAACTCAAAAGCGTTTGAGCGTGCGCTTGTGATTCATGGCGCTGAGTACATTAAAGAATCTGAGAATTGGGTGGGCCGCAGTCAAGGCTGCCCGGCTCTTGATTTCAAACACGCCACCAAAGTGATCGAGAAGATCAAAGATGGCGCTCTGATTTATTCATGGGCTAACTAAGCTTTGAATCGCTGTTGAGATTTGCTGGTTCACTGTGAATGGATCCCCTTTGTATCAGACTTGCCCCTGGGGGGCATCTGTCCAAGTTTTTGACAGGTAGTTCTTATAGGCTCTCTTTCATTGATTCCTGAGACCCCGAAGAGAGGGCCCAATCTTCGCAGAAGAAGGGCTTCGGTGAGGTGTCTGATGAATTTGCGTAAAGCTCTGTTCGCCGGTGTTGCTTTCTCTTTTGCTCTTTCCGCCTTGGCTCAAAGCCAAGGAGATTTCTTTAATGAAATTTTTGATAGCCGAGGTCGAGTGAGAGCGCAGTATACCGAAGCTTACGAAATCTATTCTCAAATGTCGGAAGCTCAGAAAGAAAGATTCCTCAGAGAAAGTCGCAAAGCTTTTATGGGCGACAATGCGCTTGATCCTATGCCTCGCATTCTAACGGCCCAGGAATTTGATGCCACCCTCAAGCCGGGAGTTCAACAACGCGCGGATGCCCTGAGAGCTTTTCTACAAGACCATCACTCTGGCCGCAGAGCCTATGCTCGCGCGGGAGTTATTCCTCGAGATGTTGTTGATCGAATTATTCAAAGATCCAATGAGCAAAGCTACAAAGGCCTCATCCCTGCTGATCAAGTTGCTTTTATGTATGGTCCTGACATTATCAGAGACCGCCGCGGAAACTGGCGAGTGATCGAAGACAACCCGGGGTTCATTGGTGGCCTTGGAGATATGAAACTGGCTCAAGATCATTTGCTGGAACAGTTCCCCGAGCTCAAAGATGCTTTCCGAGTTCGAATGGCT
>JBKCXY010000312.1:0-5500 GCA_046315835.1 Pseudobdellovibrionaceae bacterium
GCCTGGAACTCGTACATTCGTCCAAAACTCATCTCTCAGGTTAGAGATGTCTCCGATAGCTTTTTTGAGACCGTCCCCGCTTCGAGACATTCCACAAAAATCCCACATCAATCGACCTAATTCTTTGTGAAAGCTATCGACCGAACGATTTCCCTTGATGTTCATCAATTTAGAAATTTCATTCTTCACAGCATTTTCGGCACCCTTGAATGCATCATGTGATGTTTCAAGTTTATCTGTCTTGGTGTTCGCAAGATAATTCCCAATGGTGTAAGGAAGCACAAAGTATCCATCGGCAAGCCCTTGCATGAGAGCTGAAGCACCCAAACGATTGGCCCCGTGATCAGAAAAATTCGCCTCACCAGCGACAAACAAACCTGGAACAGTCGACATTAAATTGTAATCTACCCACAATCCGCCCATCGTATAGTGAGGAGCAGGAAACATTCTCATTGGAACTTCATAAGGATCTTCGCCCGTAATTTTTGCGTACATTTGGAAAAGATTTCCGTAACGCTCAGAAATGGCCGGCTTGCCGAGGCGACTAATTGAATCTCTGAAATCAAGATACACAGCAACCCCAGTAGGGCCAACGCCACGGCCAGAATCAACCGCGAATTTTGCTTGTCGAGAAGCAATATCTCTCGGCGCTAGATTCCCGAAGGATGGATAGACTCTCTCCAGGTAATAATCTCTTTCAGTGTCTGGGATTTGAGATGGGTGGCGCTTGTCGCCTGCTGTTTTTGGAACCCAAACACGCCCGTCATTTCTGAGAGACTCAGACATGAGCGTCAGCTTTGACTGCATTTCGCCAGCGACAGGGATGCAGGTCGGGTGAATCTGTGTGAAGCAAGGATTTGCGAAGAAAGCTCCTTTTTTATGAGCTCTCCATGCAGCCGTGACGGCGCAAGCCATCGCATTCGTCGACAGAAAGAAAACATTTGAGTATCCACCCGTCGCCAAAATGACCGCATCCGCAGAGTAGCTCTCAATCCCTCCTGTCAGCAAATTTCTCACTACGATTCCGCGAGCTTTCCCATCAACCATGACAAGATCAAGCATCTCTCTTCGGGTGAAGAGCTCCACTTGCTTGCGATCAACTTGCCTCATCATCGCTTGGTAAGCGCCGATGAGAAGCTGCTGACCCGTCTGTCCTCGAGCGTAAAATGTCCGGGAAACTTGCGCGCCCCCAAACGATCGATTTGAAAGAAGGCCCCCGTATTCACGAGCAAAGGGGACTCCTTGGGCGACACATTGGTCAATAATTGATGTCGAAATTTCAGCAAGACGGTGCACATTGGCTTCGCGCGCTCTGAAATCGCCGCCCTTGACCGTGTCGTAAAACAATCGATAAACGCTGTCGCCATCATTCTTGTAGTTCTTGGCAGCATTAATACCACCCTGTGCGGCCACAGAGTGTGCTCTTCGGGGCGATTCGTGCACACAGAAAGCTTTGACGTTGTAACCTAATTCTCCCAGTGAGGCGGCCGCGCTTGCACCCGCTAAACCTGTACCAACCACGATCACCGTGTGCTTTCGCTTGTTGGCTGGGTTGACGAGCTTCATGTCGAATTTATGCTTGGTCCACTTTTCTGAGATATCACCACTGGGAATTTGAGAGTCTAATTTTTGTGACATTTGCTTCACCTATCCTGCAAAAAAGAAAACGTAGATTGGTTGAGATAGAAATCCTGCGGCTACCACAAATCCATACAGACAAGAGGCCTTCTGAATCGTCGGCGCCGTTCGCTCATTTCTTAATCCGAGCGATTGGAAAATGGAACCAACGCCGTGGCTTAAGTGAAGTCCCAACAGCACTAAAGAGACCACATACCAAAATACATAGCTTGGGCTCTGAAAAACTTCGATCATGAGTCGATGTAAGTCTCTCATCACAACTCCGTCGACTGTCGTTTCATAATAAGTTCCGAACTTGAAGGTGATCAGATGGGTAATGATAAAGACCAAAATGATCGAACCATGAAAGGCCATCGTCATCGAAGCAAAAGTGACCCCCTTGCTCCCGTTGGGAGTGACGGCATATTTGGTCGGGCGAGCCGAGCGATTTTCCAAAGTGAGGCTGATGGCACAACCCACATGAACAAGTAAAGACAGAATCAAGACAGCTTCAGCAACGTAGATGAAGTATCCACTGGTGAGAAGGTGTCCGTACTTATTGTAGGCATCAGCACCTACAAAAATAAGCATATTGCCAGCCATGTGAGCAAAAACGAACCCTGCCCAAACAAGACCCGTGAGACCCATAAGATATTTTTTCCCGATGCTCGTTAAGAGAAACGGGCGAGCCGATGCAGCAGCCATAATCTAACACCTCGCATTTTAGATTTTCATTAGGCTTTCATTGTTATCCCTCGAAGAGTTAAATGTCCAGTTGTTGCTATATGTTAGGACGCGTCCGAAAAACTTTGATTGGACTCCAAATTTGTCTAATATTGCAAAGCCTTAAGTAGGTAAATTCGGCATTTCTAAAGAGTCACAGGAGAATACTCATGAAAATCTTCGTTTGCGTGAAGCAAGTGCCAGACACTGAAACAAAAATCAAAATTGGTCCTGATGGGGCTTCCATCGATACCACGACCATCAAATGGGTGATGAATCCTTATGATGAATTTGCAGTCGAAGAAGCCGTCAAGACAAAAGAGGCCAATGCCGGAGCACAAGTCTTTGTCGTCACTGCTGGACCAAAGAAGCGCGCAGGCGAAGTTCTCAGGACAGCTTTAGCCATGGGTGCGGATGAGGGAATCGTGATTGATACTCCCGAGTTTGTTGACCCACTTGTCACTGCACATGCTTTGGCGGCAGCAATCA
This sequence comes from Pseudobdellovibrionaceae bacterium, assembly GCA_046315835.1. Lineage (GTDB taxonomy): Bacteria > Bdellovibrionota > Bdellovibrionia > Bdellovibrionales > Bdellovibrionaceae > JAJTIC01. The sequence goes on from JBKCXY010000312.1 coordinate 2,830, forward strand.
AGGCAGAGGGTGGAGGAGATTTGATTTTCACAGGAAAGCTCGCCATCGACGACAACGCCTCTTCTGTGGGTCAAATGGTTGCAGAAGTCTTGGGTCTTCCTCACACTTCTGTTGTGTCAAAGTTCACTCTGAGCCCAGAGGGCGTCACTGTTGAGCGTGATGTCGAGGGCGGCACTAAGGAAGTTGTGAAAATGCAAAGGCCAGCTCTGATTGCTGCGAACAAAGGGTTGAATATGCCTCGCTATGCAAGCTTGCCAGGAATCATGAAGGCAAAGAAAAAGGTCCTTAAAGAGCTCGACCTTGCTCAGCTCGGTGTTTCAGCTCAAGGAAAAACTAAAACTTTAAAAATTGAGCTACCGGCTGAAAAGCCCGCTGTCAAAATGCTCACTGGTGACGTTTCAGCTCAAGCGGCACAGCTTGTTTCTAGCCTTCGCGATGAAGCTAAGGTTCTGTAGGAGAAATCAATGTCTAAAGTTCTTGTTGTTGCAGAAATTCAAAATGGAAAACTTAAACGCTCAACTCTTGAGCTTCTTACAGCTGCGAAAAAAGCCGGGAAGCAGCCCTCACTCGTCGCTCTTGGGGGCCAGGCCACTCAGGTGTCCGCTGAAGCTGCTCAATATGGCGCTGAGGAAGTTCTCACACTTAAAGACGCTCAATTTGATAAATACAATCCGGAGCTTTTTTCAGCCGCCATCGCCGACGTCCTCGCCAAGGGCGGCTTTAAAACTGTCTTGGGCTCAGCTTCATCCATGGGGAAAGATCTTTTCCCAAGAGTGGCTGCCAAAATCGGTGCTGGCATCATCAGCGATTGCACGGAGCTCAAGTTCGAAGGCGATCAAGTCATTGTGAAGAAACCTGTTTATTCAGGGAAAGCTTTGTCGACGATGACTTTTGATGCGGGAGTCGTTCAGATGGTCCTTATGAGGGCGAACCAGTTGCCTGTTGAAGCTCAGGGCGGCTCAGGCAAAGTTGTGGATGTGACTGCGCCTGCCGTCAGCCTCAAAACAACAATTCAAGATGTTGTGAAGGGTTCGACTGAAAGACTGGATCTCACTGAGGCGAATGTGATTATCTCAGGTGGGCGCGGTCTTAAAGAGGGCAGTAACTTTAAAATGCTCAATGATCTTGCGGATGTTCTTGGCGCAACTGTGGGTGCTTCACGAGCTGTCGTAGATGCTGGTTGGGTTCCCCACGAAATGCAGGTTGGGCAAACAGGAAAAACGGTAGCACCGAGTCTCTATATTGCTGTCGGTATCTCAGGAGCTATCCAACACTTGGCAGGAATGAGTGGAAGTAAGGTGATTGTTGCAATCAACAATGACCCCAATGCTCCTATCTTTCAAAAAGCCACTTATGGAATTGTTGGGGATGCTTTTGATGTGGTTCCAAAACTCACTGAAGAATTCAGAAAAGTTCTTGGTAAGTGATTCGTTCATACGTTCTTGGCTTTATTGTATGGCTCCTCTATAAAACAATCTCTCTCACTTGGAGAGTGACGCTTGAGGAGCCGGCAGATCTAAAACAAAAGTTAGAAAAGAAAATTCCTGTACTCTTTGCTCACTGGCATGGGGATGAGATCGTTTTGATTTCACTCGTATCGAGATATAAAATCGCGACTATCACCTCCACGAGTAAAGACGGATCCATGATGGATGTGATCTTGCGACTGCTGGGAGGCAGCACTTCTCGGGGCTCTTCGACCCGAGGTGCAGTGATGGCCCTGAAGGGGCTGATTCGCCTTGTTCGCCAGGGACGGAATTCAAGTTTCGCTGTCGACGGCCCTAAGGGACCACTTCATCAGGTCAAACCTGGGATTTTTGAGGTCAGTCGAATGTTGAGTCCTGATGGCGGAGCGATTTATGCGGCTGGAGTGTCTGCAGATCATGCGTGGCATTTTCCAAAATCGTGGAACAAAACCTATTTTCCCAAACCCTTCGCACGCGTTCACATTCAGTGGACAAAGTTCTCAGAAGGCATGTCAAAAGAATCTGATCCTCGCTCTCAGGAACTCCTCAATGGACTTGCAGATGCGTTGCGGCAGGGGCAGGCAGAAGCCCGTAAAAAAATAGACCTCTCTTAATACAAGATGCTAGCCTTTTTAGTAGGTTAAAGAACGCTGCAACAAGGATGAGTTTATGAAGTTCTTACTTTTGGTTTCTGCTTTGGTTTTAAGCTTGAGTGCATCAGCCCAACAAGGTGGCCAAGCAGTGGCTGTGATTGGGAACAAAACAATCACCCTGGATGAGTTTAATAAGAAGTACAACGAAGTAAAAAATCAGGCCATGAATCCGCCCACCAAAGAACAGTTTCTGGAAGATCTTGTGAGATATGAAATTGGACTTCAAGAGGCTGACAAAAGAAAGCTTGCGAATGACCCCGTCGTCATGGATCGCATGAGACAAGAGCTCTATAAAGCCCTTCTTGAGAAGGAATTAGGAGATAAGGTTCAGAAGATTCAAGTGAGCGATAAGGACATGCAGGAGTTCTACAAGAAGAACCCCGAAATTCGCTTTTCGCACATTTTGATCGAGCTCAAATCGGGAGCAACGACTGAGCAAAAAGCTGAGGCTCGCAAAAGAGCCACTGAAATTTGGAATGAGGTCAAATCAAGCAAAAGACCTTTTGAGGAGCTTGTTCGACTGTACTCCGATGATCCTCTCAGTAAACAAAC
>JBKCXY010000313.1:0-8425 GCA_046315835.1 Pseudobdellovibrionaceae bacterium
AAACATCACTCCTGGCTGACTGATAAATGCGGTGCAGTAACCTCTGTAAGGCCTTGAAAAGGCGCCTATTTTGTATTTTTATCCGGTTCGGGTTTTTAGACCTTAACCAGGAGAACAGAATGAATTTTCGCCATTTGATTATTGCTACCTTTGTAGCACTCAGCACTGTGGCAGCTTCTGCCAACAGTCCCACCAATGCCGAACTCAAAATTGGAATTACTCAAGAGTTCGAAAACCTCAACCCATTGATCGGCTCTATGGCTGCCACTTCTTATTTGAGCTACATGGTGAACCGCGGAATGGTTTTCCTTGATGCGACTGGAAAGTGGTCTCCTCAATTAGCAAAGTCCATCCCTACCATCGAAAACGGTGGCGCTAAATTCGTTCAAAACGGAAAAGAGCGCGGCCTGGAAGTGACTTGGGAAATCATCGACGCTGCAAAATGGGGCGATGGTACTCCTGTGACTTGTGAAGATTTCAAATTTGCATGGGAAGTCGGCAAGAACGAGAATGTGTCAGTCGGCTCTCGCGAAGCTTATGCGAACATCAAATCCATCACTTGGGATGCAAAAACACCCAAGAAGTGCGTTTATACTTATGCAAAAGCAAAGTATGACTATTTCCAAGGTGTTCCAGGACCTCTGGCAAAACACATTGAAGAGCCAGTTTTCAAAAAGTTTGGTTCGAAAAAAGAAGGTTATGACCAAAACTCAAACTTCAACAAGAATCCAACGAATCCTGGTCTCTACAACGGACCTTACGTAGTTTCTGAGCTGAAACTGGGCTCTCACGTGTCTTTTTCTGTAAATCCAAACTTCTACGGCAAAAAGCCAGCGATCCAAAAAGTGATCGTGAAACTCATTCCAAACACTGCGACTTTGGAAGCTAACTTGCGCTCAGGAACCATCGACATGGTTTCCAGCTTGGGATTCCAGTTTGACCAAGCACTCGCTTTTGAAAAGCGCGTGAAAGCAGACAACCTGCCCTTCCGAGTTCTTTTCGAGCCCGGGGCCACATATGAACACATTGACCTGAACTTGGACCACCCAGCACTGGCAGACGTGAATGTTCGCCGTGCTTTGGTTCACGCCATCAACCGCGATGAATTGGTTCAAGCTCTCTTTGAAAGCCGCCAAAAAGCAGCCATTCACCAGCTTTCGCCGATTGATCCTCACTTCACAGCAGATCCTAAAGTTGTAAAACTTTATCCATTCTCTCGTCGTGAGGCCTCTCGATTACTGGACGCTGCTGGCTGGAAAATGAATGAAAAAGATGGCATCCGCTATAAAGATGGCAAAAAACTGTCTTTGCAATTCATGACAACGGCTGGAAACAAAACTCGCGAAACAGTTCAGACTTTGCTGCAATCCCAGTGGAAATCTGTGGGTGTTGACGTTCAAATCAAAAATGAGCCAGCTCGAGTTTTCTTTGGCGAAACCACAAAGAAGAGAAATTACGGCGCCATGGCGATGTACGCTTGGGTCTCTATCCCAGAATCATCTCCCAGATCACAATTCCACAGCACCAACATTCCAACAGCGAAGAACTCTTGGTCAGGTCAGAACTACACTGGCTGGAACAACAAGACAGTTGATGGTTTAGCAGATGCTTTCGAAGTGGAATTCAATGCCAACAAACGTAAAGATATCCTCCACAAAATGATCACAGAGTACACGAATGATGTTCCTGTGATTCCTTTGTTCTACCGCTCTGATATCGGCGTTGTTCCTAAAAATCTGACGGGATTCAAAATTCCTGGTCACATGTTCTACGAAACAAACAACATCGAAGAGTGGTCTTTGGGTGGAAATCTGAAATAAAGATTTTGCCTCAAAGAAGATCTAAAAACCCCTCGCAAGAGGGGTTTTTTATTTGAGCTGACAGTTCATGCTTTCTTCGAATACAGATCCCGAATCTACATCGTATCCACTGAGGACCCAGTGATCTTGCGATGCAAGCCTTAAGCGAAATGTGTGAAGTGAGCCTGTTTCATACACAGGCAAAGTAAAATCCAAAACTTCCATCTCGCGGGCTGAGACAATAATTTCAAAAGAATCATCCAAATGATTTTTCACGACGGCACTGAACTGATGGGAATTCCATTGCGTGATTCCAACAGAGGCGATTCCCAGCCGGGGCTTGGCCTTGGAACACTCCAGCCGAATCACAGGATAAAGTCCCGAAATTGCTCTGCTACTGTCATTCATGAAAAAGATACAAATCACTGTCAAAAACTTCGTCATAGGCTCTCCGCTTCAGCTAAGGCTCAGAGAACTAACACACTTTTCAGATTATACTAATAAGCTCTTTATCCAACTCTCAGGACTCGAACTTTTTTACAGTGCTGCTTTTTTGTCACTGTGACTCTTTTATCACTGTGAAAATTCGAAAACCGCAACAAAGAACTCAACAGAAAGTTAACAATTCATTGGTGTTTTCTCGAGGAAGCCTTTACAACCATGTCTGAACACCACGTCTTCAAGGAGATCTTATGAAACTCAAGCTGGTCTTGACTGCCCTTCTGTCTTTATCCCTGCAATCATTCGCTAGTGAATTCGATGAAGGTGCCCCCGAGCACGATCAACGTCCTCTTCCGAATAGAACAGATGCTGACATTCAGCGCGCAATTCGCGATGAAATGTCAATTGCTTGCAGCGGTAACCTTTGTAAGATCGTAGGAGCTGATAACCAAGGTTCAGGCTGGACTGTTTCTTTCAATGTTGGATACGGTTCAACTCCTAATAGCGGATCTGGAGACACTATCTATATTGGTGATAAGGGTGACTCTGGTTCAAATCGCAACTATGCGGGAATCACAGTCACTTATAAAAATTATAAGTGTATCTCTACTTTGAGAGTCACACCCGCTGTTTATCAGTTTGTAAACACCTACATGTACAACATGATCAATCACGACTACACAACGAAGAGAAACTTTTCGCCAGCAGAGCAGACAGTTGTCTTATTCTACACAACGATGCTCAACAAAGTTGAGAACTGCAAAAGTTCAAATTTGTAGTTTTAGGTTTTATTTGTTCTCGTAATTCAGTGTCTTTGGGGATTAACAATTTGAGGGGGAATTTTCGAGATGGTCGAAGGTTCCCTTTTTTTATAGGATCGTGCATGCTGAGCTGGAAAAAGAGAGTTAAATTAGCTGCTGTCTCCCTAGGTTTGTGGTTTCAAACGCAAACCTTATGGGCACAGCAGTTCAATCCTCTGGATATCAATCCGCTCAGAATGACTAATCGGGCTCAATGTGCCATTGATTCTGACTACCCCACTCAATCAGCATTCTCCATCGTTGATGGCTTTAACTCTGGTCGCCTGAGTCACGCTCTCGCGAAGAATATCGGCCAAGATCCCTCTCTGTTGACATTCGAAGCAATGACCGATTTCCGCCTGAGCGTTGCTGGGCTCCAAATGCAAATTGCAGAAAAGCTCCTGAATGGCGAGCTCCCGTTACTTCCTCATAATGTTTCCGAAGAGGGGAAAGCCATTCCTCTTAAATATCAAAGAGCGGTGGTCAGTTGCAAAAGCGAAGTCTTCTGCGAAGATATGAAGAATTATGTTTCTGAGATCTGGAAACAGTCTTCTCTTCCAAAAGAGAATCGCACTCAAGCCCTAACCAGAGTGGATAATTTTTCACCCCAAGCATTTCTGCCAAACAGCCTCGAGGCTCGCGTGAACTGCCTCCTGCTCAAAAAGTTTTCTCCCCTGCAGAGCCACCTCCATGGAACTGAGTTGAACGCAGCGGGACTTCAGAACCTGGCAGAAGCTGTGATCAATCAAGCCAATCATATTACCTCTTGCACTGACACTTCCTCTGAGATTGATTCCCGCAATACAGCACTTCAAATTGACATCCGTGCCAATCCTGAGGCTTGGAATAAAGTGGGATTTGATTTTTGGAATTCGCTGAAAATCTATTTCTCCTGGGCTTGGAGAAACAGCGAAGAACTGAAAAAGTGGAGCCCCAAGTATTATCGATTATTCAGATCAATAGATATTGAAGAATCTCTGCTGCTAATTCCCAACGGCTGTAAATCGATTCAGCAGCCAAAATGTGATAGCGAAACGCTCTCTCTCAATGCGATCAGAGAACTTGCTAAAAACAACAATCAAGCCAATGAATTTGATCATTTGGTCGGCAAAGGTCCAGAGAAAGAACTGATTTCGAAGGGTGCTCGCTCTGTGAACGACGACTTCCTAGGAACTCTCTCCTATGAGAAAGCCAGTGAATGGGTTTCTCACTTCAGAAAGAACTTTATCGAACAGCGCTGGCTGATGAGAAATAAAATTTTTAACGGCAATCACCACCTGACCCTTCTTTCGAAAACCTATACCGCAGAACAACTGGTGTCTTTTGCTAGGTCTTACCTCCTCAGCACTCCCATCACTCCGGCCCTGCGGGATGAAGCGGCCTATATGTGCCTTGAGTGGCAACTTTCATCAGACAATCGCTTGGATTTTTTGAACACGGATATCCGCCGAGTCAGTGAATTGGACTCCATGATTCGCCAGAACTCTGCTCATGGTCTGTCTGTAGAGAACCAAGTTCAGTACTACCGAAGCCTCGGGTCCGCGATGAAGCCTCTTTGTGAAGAGCTTGAAACAAAGCAGTTCTTTAATGCCTCCGGGTATCAGACCAATTGGGTTGGACTTGAGAATTGGGCCAAAGAAATGACTTCAAAATCTGTTCAAGTCCCTGAGGGAATGGCCTTTGTTCCTTCCGTTCCTGCGACGGGAGCTTTTCTCACTTTCGGAAGTGATCAAATCCCCTTGTGTGTGAACCCCATTGAATGCACAAGAAAAGCTTTCAAAGCAGCCGTGGACCTCCACGCAGCGGCTCAATATGCAGAAGCCTTTTTGCCGACGAAAGATCAGGTTTCTTCACCAGATGTTTTTAATCCCTATGCCGAACTGAAGGCTTGTAAGATCTATGACCCTTGGTTCGTCACCAATCGCACACGGAAAGTTTTTCTGGCCGACCTGGCCAATACAGCTCTCTTTGGATGGAATCCCCTCCCTATCTACATGGATCTCAACTGGACCGCGCCTCGGGTGACTTCGTTTAATCAACTCGTCCAAGAAGGAAAACTGAAATTCGATCCCAATGTTGAAAAGAGCAAAATGCAAAAGGCTCTGTTAGCAGACTTCGGACCTTGGCTGGGAACTCCTTGCGCTGTTCAAATTTCACCGGCTGGAGAAACCCCTTTTGATTTCTACGCGTTCAACGGAATTGCTCTGAACTACTGCAAAGTGAATAAAGGTCGAGACGGTGTTGCTGAAAGACCTGACGATATTCGAACTTCTGAGCCCAAAGATTCATCCTACTGCGGTGGCTGTTCATTGAATTTCGTGGGCGTGGCCTCAAGTGCCGCTGCAAAAGTAGATACTCCAAGCTTTAATCCTCTCAAGTTTGGAGTCTACCTCTTTAGAGCCGTTTATCGCTTCGTGAAAGGTATGAAGGATGGAGTGAACGTTCCAAGATCTTACATCGTGGATGTTAACCAAGTCACAGAAACCTATCTCCGTCTTGGAAAGAAGATACCAGAAAGCTGTGTAGAGCCCCTCTCGCTGGGACTCTCTTGCTTCTATGACACTTGCGGTTCAAAGACAGCTAAATACCTGAAAGAAAAATATAACATTACTCCACTGAATGTTTATATTCGCGATATTGATGACATGGTATCTCGTACAGCCAACAAGGAAGTCACATTCAAGATTCCCGGCTGTAAACATGAGTACTCCATAGATGTGACCTGCTCAGGTCGCCAGACTCACCATTTCAGAGTCAACGAAAGATCCCTTTTCGAGCCTCGAAGTTGTCGCGGGAGGCTTAAATGAGAATCTTCATCCTTGCCCTCACAATTTTATCGGCTTCGATTTCACAGGCTTGGACCATGACTTCAAAGAATACCAAAGCTGCTGACGGTTCTTACTTCCAGAAGCACACTTACCTTTGCGATTTTGAAGATCAGAATTTCTGCAGAGATCTCTGCGGAGATCCCCTGGTTTGCGAGAGGGTTGAAAACGACTGTACAAGTTGCGCAGGATCCAGCTCTCAGTTCTTGCGAACGCTTTTCACAAGAGCGGATCAGTACTACACGGCAAACCCAACGGTTCTGAATCAACAAGAGCTCATTCAATTCTTAAAAAATGAACGCTACGTGATTTTGAGCCCTCGCAGTCTCTACAACTACTATCGACCCTGGAACTCACCTGATCTACAAAAGAACTTCCTGAATTTTTGTCCTGCCAACAGTATTGAAGCCCAGTTTATTGTGGGTCTTGATGGCAGAAATATCCCAGCTCATTTTGATTATGTCCTTTGCACTTCAGAGAATCCACTCATAACAATCGCTCACAAGGTAAATTCCCGAACCAACCAACCACTGAGTTTGACTCTTTCAACAGAGCTTTCAGAGGTCAGCAACTCAAAGAACAAACTTGAAGACCAATTAACAATCAACAACCCCTCTCAACGAGGACAAATAGGAGAAATTCCATGAAAACGAAGATATTTTTAGCGGCTTTGGCAATCTTGGGAATGTCAATGACTGCAAACGCAATTAGCTTGAGATACAAATTTAAAGTATTCTCATCTGGGCCAAACATATATGCATGTAACGCAGGTATCTTGGCTCAAGCATCTACCAAAAAAGTTTGTTACTTCCAAGGTACAAACCAAAGTTGCACACCAGACGACTGTTCTACAACAGGTGCAAAGTGTGATTCCTCTTGTCTTTGCTCTAGCACCGGCGGCGGTGATTACTTGATGAATTACGGAAAAGTGACTTATCAAGACTGGAAAGACAACGGAGATACCTCTGTAACAGGTCAAGTTAAAGATGCATCTTTCCGAGCAACTTCTGCAGGAAGCTGGTCACAAGCATTGACTGACTCTGCTTCTTGGGACGAAAGAATAACAGATTTGTCTTTCAACTTAGGTTCAGAATTGTATTCTGCAAGTTATTTCGTAGACATTTGCTATCGTGGACCACAAATTGAGTACTTCGAAGACAATGTTGCTTCGAATTTCTCATTGAAAGCCCAATCTTTTGCAACTGACTTTTTATCAACGGGTCCTAACGGTGGTGAAAACAATCGTGACGGTCTTGTGATCCCTGGCACAGTGGATGGCAAGAAGTACACTGAACTTTCAGGTTTGACGGTTCAGGCTTTCGTCACTTGTGATTTCCAAGGTGTAGGAAACTTCAAATTGGCTCGTAACAATTCAAATGCTTACAACACAGCTGACAACGAGGCGGGATTCAGTTTTGGAGCCAACAAGCTTCCAAACGGTGCGACTGAAGGTTCAGGATCTTTCTGGTCTTCATCGGTAAAGTCAGTCAATGCTTCTGTTGCTGATCTTTTGAATCCTTGGATCGTCAGCAACTCTTCAAAAGCTCCACGTTTTTGTAAAATCCGTTATGTATTCACAGAGTCAGATTACTTAGCGACATTGCCTAACTTAAGAAAGTGGCAACGTCACGGCGCTGAGATGTGTACATACACAGAAATCAACGAAGACGCTGTTTCTGAAACTCTGAACTAAGCAGGATTAAGGAGAAAGCCATGAAATTCACATTAGGAACCAATTCTAAGTTCATCCTGAGACTTCTGGCTTTCTCTGTTTTGATCCTTAGCTCATGGACACAGGCCCAAGCCCAAGGCTTTGGGCCTTCTTGTCAGATGACTCGAGGATTGAAGTTCAATTTATTTATGTCTCCAGAGAACTCCCTCAACGGAGCTTTCGGACCTCAAGCAGACCGCTTACCACCGACTCTGATCTCGAATTGTAAAGGTGCGGGTGGAAAAGTCCTCGGCCTCGGTCTTGGCTTACGCCTTCCAAGCTTAACATCAGATGCCTCTGATGTGAGTTTTGATGGAAGCTTTCGAGCCGATAGCTGCCAAATCTCGAACAGTCCCTTTAAAAACGTTATGTCATTTGACGAAAGGAAAAACAGCTTTGATCGCCAGTTCAAATTGCTTAGGAGCTGTGCCTTTCTTGAGCTGACACATTTGGATAATAAGCCCATTCAATTTTCACCGAACCAGAACTTTTGTAAAATGCAAAAGCTCCCCAATGGCAAAGTCATTGCTGAAGGTGATTTCTGCTACCTACGCATTCAACCTGACCTGAGACTCGTGGTCGGCGTTGGCATCAAGCCCGAGTGCTTAGATTCAGCCTATCTCGAGAAAAATAAAATTCAACCCAACGACATTGAAGCCCTCCTTCAGGCCTTCATCGTTGATGATGAATCTTCCCTTGTGACTGAGAATATGATTGGTTCTAGCAAAGTTCGTTTGTCCTTGATGCCTTCATCGAAACAAGTTTCAGTGAGTAAAGATTTTGGACCTGAGCAGCCAGCATTCCCATATACTTTTGCCTCCGATATCCATATGGGCCCCATCAAAATCC
>JBKCXY010000314.1:0-32950 GCA_046315835.1 Pseudobdellovibrionaceae bacterium
CTACTTTCGTAAACGTTCCCTGCAACAGAATCTGAAAAACAGCAAAAATTAACATTCCCATTTGAAAGAACGACAGAGGTGCCTCGCCAAGGGATATTACAAATTGGCAATCTGTGATTTCTTGGAATCCAAAACGGTAACTGCAAGACTCCTCCTAAGACTTCTTCCCATTATCCAAATCAAAAGGGGCTGGTATCTCTAACTCAATTTCAAGTACCTTGGCGGCTTTGGTGGCAAGAACAACTTGCTTATTGTATTCTTCGGCTTGGTTGGCAGGTAGCTCCTTAACATAGTCAAATTCTGAACCATCTTTGGTCGTTACTTTCCAATCTAGGCCATCATATTGATGCAGTAGGTGAAAACGAACGCTATCAAACCCAAGAGCCTTTGATAGATAAACAAAGTCTACAATTTCGTGCATATTTGAAACAGTAACTACGAATGAAGCATTTAACCAAGTGGCATGCCTACGCGAAGAAAAAGATTTTATGTAAGTTCTAATGTTTTCTGTGATCTTCCAGAAATCAGCGCCTCGAATTCGCCGGTATGTGCTTTCGCTAGCTGCATCAATTGAGAAGGTCATGATCAAATAGCCCGAGTAGTTTTTTAGAACTTCAATATGTTTATCTGTACAAATGGAGCCATTCGTATTGAGGGACAGCGAATTTTGCGCCTGCTGACATGTTTCAACAATCGAAAAGAAGTCGGGATCTAGTAAAAATTCGCTGATGCCGTGGAATGAAAGTAGCTCTGCTCTAGGGATCAGCTGAGCAAGCCTGCCCCAAGCCGTTTGATCAAGCTTCTCTCTGGGCACTCGATTTCCAATTCGATGATCAGGACAATAAACGCATTTGAAATTGCATATATTTGACCTACCAATTTGTAGGACCGGTGGAATAGATTTTGTGTGACTATTGCCTAAGGCAAAGTCCCACATAGCTTGGTAGGTATTTTTATTTATCCGTGAATTCAATCGAGTCTTATTCTGCACTGGGGCTGAATAAGATAGCAAACTATTTAAGTAGATTTGGGAGGTAAATCCAGAGTTGCAAGACTTCTACCGCCAGAATACACTATCGTTAATGCAAAAAAAACCTCTCTGCATGGCTCCATTTTCCGGATTTATAATTGATACAAATAAAGGTGTTCGCCCCTGCTGTACTTATGAAGACAAGTATCTCGGAAACTTAAGTCATCAGACCTTGAAAGAAATTATCGAAGGACAAGAGTGGCATAATTTAAAATTAGACTTGGCAGCACAAAAAGTTCCTAAGGGATGTCAGAATTGTTTCGATAGAGAAACCCTGACTGGTTGGAGTGTGCGAAAGCTATTTCTTGATGACTCCTTCGGATTCGACATTAAAGGTTGGGATAAGGGTCATATAACGTACATTGAGTTTGCGGGTAACAATCGGTGTAACTTAGCTTGTTTGCACTGTACTCCTGGTTTTAGTTCTAAGTGGCAAGCTGATTGGGAAAAATTGATGCAAATTGATAAAGAGCACCCAGATCATAGTCCAGAGAGCGACGATAGGTGGAGAGTTTATAAGGTTCGGCCGGTGGAGCCCGAATTGATTCTAAAAAATTTGCAAACTTTAGATTTGTCTCATTTGAGGACAATAAGTTTCAAGGGTGGAGAACCATTCTTAAACGCTGAAAATGAGATTATTCTTGATTTCTTGCAATCGCGTAATCTTCTTGGGCAGATTGATGTCTCTATTGTTACTAATGGAACAGTTTACAATCCTAAAATGATTAAACTTCTATCTCGAGCAGCAAGCTTAAAGGTTTGCATTTCATTAGATGGTATTGGGCAACTTAATGAGTATATTCGATACGGACCAAGTGATACAGATTTGATAAAGAAAAACATTAAAAAATTTAATGAGCTTGCTAATGTAACTATTGATCGAATCACTTCAATTTTACCCTATAATTTAACTCAATTAATTGAGATACGAAACTGGTGGACTGATCTCTCTAAGCAATGTGACAAAGTTTTGCCAGTGGCTGAATTTAAGCTCGTCGTCACATCTCCTCCTTGGCTGAACCCATGTGTGCTATCTGATGGGTTCAGAGACAAGGTTGTTAATCATTTAAAGAAAAATCAAATTAATAGGGAATTTGAACCCATGTTGCCAGCATTAGCAGAGTCGTTTCAAGGAGCAGCTTTGCATAATCGCTGGGTTAAGTATACGCGCTCCATGGAGCAAATTCGCGGCAACAGCATTGTCAAATTAGTGCCTGAGCTAGAATCAGAGCTTCATTTGATCGGCGAATAGGAAATGTCGTGGAAGATAAATTCAAAGATTTTTTAAAATTGAAGTTTTCTTTTTGTTTCATTCTATTGATTTTTCTAGTTTCACAAATTTTTGCTGTTTTGCAGCTGCGCCCAATTATCGTTGATGGGTCTTGGGCGAGTTTTGATCTTTTTGAGGGTAATCATCTTAAATACACTGGCAGGTCCACCACCAGTTTTAAGTTGAGAGAATGGCAAGAGTACATTGGCGAATTTGAAGGAATGGGTAATGGTTCATTTTCTGCAGTTCTCCAGTTGGTGAAAGGCTCAGATTCATTTGAGCAATCATTGACAGTGTATGTTGATAAGGTTGAATTTATCGAGCTAAATTAGATTCTAAGTCTTATTCTTAGGAGTTGGCGCATGGCAGATAAGATGTGTTATTATCCCTTTGTTCAAATGACCATCACTGCAGATGGAAAGTTTCGTCCTTGTTGTAAGGCAAGTAGTCCGCTCACTCATGAAGGGCGGATCCTAGATGCTTCAACGGATACAATTCTCACGGCATGGAACTCTGATTCTTTAAAACAAATGAGGGAGCAGTTTAGAAATGGTGAGAAACCAGAGACTTGCAGAAATTGCTGGAAGGAAGAAGCCGCTGGTCTTGATTCTTTGCGGGCCCATTCTCTTGTATGGAGGGAGATGTTTGAGCGTCGGCAAACCGCTAATCCTCGCTCAGTAGAATTGAGTTCTAGCAATTTGTGTAATTTAAAATGTCGGATTTGTGGAGGCCATTCATCTACTAAGTGGATTGCAGAATCTAAAGAGATTCTGAATGAAGAGCATTTTGCCTATCAAAATTTAAATGATATCAACCTAAGTGCGTTGTCAAAAATTCAAAGCGACTTATTGGCAGTCTCTTTTTATGGAGGTGAGCCTTTGTTGGATCCTCAAAATCTGCGTCTGATTGAGCAGTTCATTCGAGACGACCAGGCTCCAGGAATCAGTTTAGCGATGAATACAAATGGCACAGTTTGCAACGATGACCTTATAAATAAGATGAGAGAGTTTCGGCAGATTCATTTGAATTTTAGTATTGATGATACTTATGATCGCTTCGAGTACCAAAGAAAAGGGGCATCTTTTGAGAAGGTAGTATCTAATGTTTTGGCCTACAAATCAGCTCTCTTTGGAAGAAATAATAATACACTAAATATTTTTATCACAGTGAGTTTGATGAATGTCTTTTCTCTCGGGGAAACTATTCAGCATCATTTAAGGACCTTTCCAGGCATGCCAATCATTATTGCTGTCTTAAATGAGCCAAATTATTTATCTATTGATATTTTACCAAAAGGCTTAAAAGCGATTGTTTCAGAGAAGTTAAATGGAATTCCTCGATCTGACTTAATACAAGGAATTAAAATAGATGGTGTTGTTTCTTATATGATGAATTCAGACCCTGCTGGAAAAGGTGAACGGCTGAGGGATTTTTTCCAAATTTTGCGTAGTATAGACAACTCAAGAAATGAAAGGTTTTCAGCGGTACAGCCAGAATTCTGGGAGCTTCTGAAAGCGTCCAGATATGAATAGGTCATTTGACTTTGGGTCTAGTTTATCAATTGGTTCAAGTGCTGTAGATCTGATTAAATAGAAATAAATTGTTAAACTTACCTTGTTGAGAAACAATTAAAGTTAAGTTAGATAAAAATAAAACTGTGGAGGCTGGGCATGAGAAAGAAATTTTACGTTTTGTGGTGCATGATAGTTCTCGTTCATAGCTTGGGGTGTACCAAAAAGAGTTCTGATTACCAAGAGCCAGATAAGCAGCCAAGCTCTAAGGCAGAAGTAAAAGTAGATTCAAATTTGTCAGTAGAAAGAACAGCTGACGTAAAGCGTTCTTCTGAAAGTTCTATTAAAATCAGTGGGGTCTCAAAAGTAGGAGATTGGCAATATGCGAAGTTAGCAAGTTTGCCAATTAAAGAAGGGAAGAGATATAGCCTGTCAGTGTGGATGTATATTGATCAGGTTTCTTTAAGGGATAAGCTTCCTTATTTTGATGTTGCTATCTCTGAAAATGGGAAGTTTCTCAATGGTATCGGTGCCAGTAGTGAGGGAGTCGAGCTGAAGAAGTGGATAAACTATACTTTGGAGTTTGACGGGGTAGGAGCCGGTTCTCATATAGCCACAGTTCAGCTCGTTAAAGGTTCTGCGGATATTCAGCAGAATATTGTGGTTTACATAGATCAATTAGAGTTTAAAGAGAAAAATTAGACTTTAAATAAAGCGACAATCTAGTAATAATCACAGACTTGATAAACCCATTCGAGGACTGAATTTCTGTCCGGGTTTTTCATTTGGTTCTTTAAGTCATCTTCAGAGACTATTCCTAAATAGTGATAAAGAATATCTGCAGAGAAGACTTTTGATGTTTTGGTTTCTAAAAACTCAAAGAAGCTTTGATCTGATTGATAGATGGCTCGACTTGCAAAGCGAGACTGAGCCCCTTTCATTTTATTGAACTGACTTTCGTAATCGAGATCAGCTTTTTCTCTTTCAATTTGATCCTTGAGCCATCCCTGCATTTGAGCTTTTGCAAAGGATTGAAAAGCGGTCAGGTTCGATCGGAAAATGACCGGATCCGATGACTTTTCCAGATCTGAAAAATCTTGAGAATCATAATAAGTTTTGATCTTTTCGATCTCTGGAGAAGGAAGTGTCCAAATGGCGAGATGTCTCGGGCGCCAGATAGTATTGAACCACAGAAAGTAGCCCTTTTCTGTGCACCAGCGAACATAGTTGGACATTTCCTGCCAATTTATTCGCATGGGGTTGACCATCACAGAAAGGATAGTGCCTTTGCGCTGGCAGTAGTCCTTATACCAATTCAAGTTTTCGACAACGGTTTCGAAGTTGGATCCCACTCGAATTTCTTCATAGGTTTTCTTGTCCAAGGAATCGAGGGATACATTGATGCGAAAGCGGCACTTTTCAAGGATGGCTTTCATTTTGTCATTGAGAAGTGTCCCGTTCGTGGCCACAGTGATCAGGATCTCTGGATTGATTTCAGCAATAGCATCCCAAACCTTCCAGCACATTTGCTGCAGGAACGGTTCACCTCCATTAAATCGAGCTTCTTTCAGGTGAGGAATGAATTCCTTGAGCTGTTCGATAAACTGATCGTCATAAGGAGATTTGAGGGGATCAAGCTGTTCACGTTCTTTTCGGATTTTTGAAGAAAGGCTTCCTTTGCACATAATGCAAGCCAGATTACAGAGATTAGAGAGTTCGAACTCCATGATTTGAGGGTACTTGATATTGGGGTAAGGAATGTCATAGGCTCGGGCAAGAACCTGAGGGTAGACCCCGTCTTGAATTCTTTTCTTGCAAACCCCGCATCCATTCTTGAGATCAAGGCTCTGGATGTCTTTGCGCAAATCCTCGAAAAATTTTCCAAACCAGATTTCCTTTAAGGATTGATCAGGATATCGCGGCGCACGATCTAGTGTGAGCCAGCAAGCTCCGGCGTTGCCCCAGGAATTAAAATAAACATTTGAGAAAGGAGCGTTGCAGACATTCCCTAGACTGGGGCTTTGTCTAAACTTTTTGTACTCGTTCAATTGATCTTGAGTCAGAGGTTTGTTCACAGCGCTTAATTGTCTAGCAATAAGAATTAAAACTCAATTATAATCGAAATATGTCTGATCAACTCAGTCTTCAAGACCATGTCCAAAAATATAACGAGAACCGCTTGCCCCAGGATCGTGGACTGGTTTGTCATGCTCCCTTTGTCAGTTTAAATTTTGAACAAACTGGAAAAGTCACCGCTTGCTGTTACAATCGGACTCATGTTGTAGGAAATTATCCTCAAAACTCGGTGGCAGAAATTTGGAATTCACCAGCGATCAATGAATTGAGAACGGCTCTCGAGAATCTGGATTTCAATAAGGGCTGCCAGAAATGTGAAGAGAGTTTGATGAGCCGCAATTATTTTTCACCGCTGATGAAAAATTACGACAAGTTGAAAATGAATGGCTGGGAGTCCGCAAAGACTGGCCCTCGTATCTTTGAATTTGAATTGTCTAATTTGTGCAATTTAGAGTGCACCATGTGCACTGGTTTTTTCTCATCCAGCATTCGCAAAAATCGCGAGAAGCTTCCTGCTTTAAAATTTCCCTGGGATGATCAGTTTGTTGAACAGCTCAGACCCTATTGGAAGAATATAGAATGGGCTAAGTTTCTTGGAGGGGAGCCATTCTTGAATCCCCTTTATTTTAAAATATGGGATCAAATCGCCGAGGAGAATCCTGCCGTGAAAGTTGTCATCACGACAAACGGCACGATATTGAACAACAAAGTTCAGAAGGTTTTACAAACAGTGAAGCCAATGCTCGTTTTGTCAATTGATTCGTTCCAGAAAGAGACCTATGAGTCGATTCGGGTGAATGCTTCTTATGAAGAGACAATGAGAAATCTTGAGACCTTTATGAACTATGGCAAGTTTGCCGCCAGAACAGTCGATGTCGTGGTTTGTCCAATGACGAATAACTGGCAGGATTTACCTGAAATTTTTGAATGGGGCATTAGAAACACCATTCAAGTGAGCTTTAATACCGTCCACTATCCAGAGAATTTGGCTTTGATGAAAGCACCTAAAGAAAAACTCACAGAAGTGGCCGCGTTTTATAAAAGTATCCCTATGCCGAAAATCGAAGACTTACAGAAAGAGCCCACAGAATGGGCAAAGATCGTGTCTCAAGCGAATCGCAATCGCTACGAGAGCCTCAAAGCCCAAGTTGAGTCTTGGAGTTTAAACTAGTTTCTTGAGGACTTCCCTTGCCAGCATTTCGGGATCATCTCCACAGATCATGGGTAAATCCCAGGTCTTGGCAGCTTCTGTCCACTGAAATTCTCGCACATAGTTGTAGCGGTAGGGGAGCACAAGCACACCTGTGGGTTGGTCAGAAAAAAACAAAGGAAACTTGAGTCTCTTGGCATTCAGGATAAATCGGCGAAGTCCTTCCCTCGAAAGAGCTCTTTGAGGGGGAAATGGAATCTCAACTTCTAAGGATTGAGGATCTGAGTGAAGATCACCTAAGAGAAGAAGCGCATGGAAGAATATATCAAGACCATAGCGATCTGTAGTTTCCCCCCAAAAAGTAATTCTGGAGACTTTTTTGTCTTTTGAATTCATTAGCCCTCGATTTGAAACATAAGGCAGCTTTTGGAGCTTTGCTTGTGGGAGGTTGTGCTTCATCCAAACTTCGAGGAGCTCATCACCGACATAAATGGGCCTACTTTCACTGGGGAGGAATGCTGACGTGAGCTCATTGGCAAGGTGAGTTTCAAATCGCAGTGGGAGGTGTTCGCGCAGCGAGCTGGAAGAATTTACTTCCTGTCGAACTTTTTCGAGCCATTGGTTGGAGGCACTCCAGCTTTCTTGGCTTGATCGTAGGTACGCTTGATACTCGAGTGCTTCCATCTGATAAATCGGCAGAACAAGATTTTCCCACTGATTGCGAGAAACGCATAGCACGGGGAGATCCACAGAGGTCAGCCAAACGAAATAGTTCTTAAAATTGCCAGGTCTGCCGAACAGAGATTCTCCATAAAAAGCAGATATGACAGACTTAAAATGGGGGCTGTCGGAAGATTCTAGCTGCCAAAGATGTTGCTTCATGATTTGGGAGTGCTCTCGGATCTTTGGTTTTAGTTTCCGAATAGCTCGCAGGGCTTTACTCCGATGGTAGGGGTGATTGGCGCTCCGATAAGCCGCTATCATCCAGTTCAGTTTTCTTAAGGAGCGGGAAAGAGCAAAAAGAGATGGGAATTTGGTCTGCAGCTCTTTTTTGGATTGGTGCTCAGTCTCGGTATAAGATTCGACTTCCCCTAGGAAGATAAAAAATTTTTTAAGACTTTTGTAGTTCCTTATGGCCTTTTCGAATTCTCCGCCATCCTCGGGGAGGATCAGGTCCCAATCAAAATCAGAATAGAAAGGGTTGTAAGAGCCAGGAGTCGTGGCTGAATGACGGAGAATCCATTTCCCAGGAAGAAAAGTATTTAGCACAAAGACCCATAATTGACCTTCGATAACACGAATCATTTCGCTCAGCCAAAAGAGGTACTTGTTTTCAAAAAGCCTTGCACCCAGGTACAACAGAGTTAGCATGGGAATATTATGTTGACCCAATCGGTTCTAGTCAAAGACCTGATCTATCAAGATCTTGAGTTTTCAAAGTTTTGCCAAGCTTTCGATATTGAGGCTGGAGCATTGACGGCTCAGAGTTATCTCCTTTGCCGATTCTTTATTGAGAGTCAGACGTCAGGAGTTCTTAGGTTCGAGAGCCTTGATTTAGCGTATTTTTCTATGCTTGGAAGATATTTTGGATTTTTACAGAACGAAATTTCCGTAGATCGTGATGATCGAATCAGTTTTATGTCTGAACACGAAAAGCTTGAATCTCAGGCTCTGAGTCATTTGGCACAACGCCTGAGGGGGCTTTCTCCATTGACTGAGTATTCTGGCCAATCGCAACTAAGCCTCTTAATTCCGCATCGAAATAGGAGCCAAAGCATTCTGCAGCTGCTTCAGCACCTAAAGGATTCTTCAGTGAATCCTTTAGAAGTCATTATTGGAGACGATCACTCGGTAGAAACAGAGTTTCAAGCTCTTCAGCAATCCTTGGCTCTAGAGCATTTTCCATTTCCTATCAAATTAATCAGCGTGGAGACGTCGGGGGCGCCAGCTGTTAGAAATGAACTTGCCAGAGTCGCACAAGGTCCTCTTTTAGCTTTTGTCGACGATGATAATTTACCAATGCCTGAGATGGTGAAGTATTTCAGTCGGCTGAGCTTTTGTGATGATTTTGACATCTTTGTTGGTCCTTATGAGCGAGTCTTTGTGGATTCATTGGCGCAGCCTATGATGTCGGGAACCAAGAAAAGAATATGGCTGCCCATCGGTGGTGACCTTGAGTTAGGATCTGCTTTCAATACTCTTGGGGATATGAATTTTTGTATAAAAAAGGACTTCTACCATGAAATGGGTGGGCTGGATGAAAAGGGAAATCTGGCCGCTGAAGATTGGGATTTTCTTTACCGAGTCCTTCAAGCTGGTGGGCGAATTGCGGTGATTCCAGAGCTCTTGCAGGTCTATCGAGATCATTCAGCTTCATTTTTTAAAAGGTCTGCACGGATTATTTCAGAGTCACGGATCTTCGGTCGGAGAGCTCGGGCTGAAAACCTGGAAAGCTCGCTCCTGGTTGAGAACCATGTGGCTCGGTTGAGATCTGACTATCTTGATCCGATGATCTCAGAGATGATTTCGATCACACAGGCCTTGTCATTTGGTGCACGATTTTGTGTACAAGTAACAGATCAAAATAAAGTAAGGCTGACAATCCCTCATTCAATGAAGCTTCGATTTCAATGCTTATCTCGGGAGCGATTACTCCAGGAAGGCGAAATGGAGTATAACCAGGGTGTCTACTGGTTCCATTTCCAACTTCCCGAGCCCGTCAATCAGTTCACTTTTGTTGTGAACTCTCTCGACCAAAGTCTCTTCGGTTTTGAAATTTGACAAATTTTCTCCCACAATTCCTCCATCTTTAGTCCTGATTTCAGGACCATCGTCCAGTTCTCACAGGACTATGGTCTAGTTTTGCTAGACTCGACTAAAGGCTTCCCGGACCTGGCCGAAAGGTAAGGCACAACAACTGATCAAAGTCTAGGTCGGCTGAGTGTCAGAGGATCTTGTGGAGTGACTGCCCTTGAAACTCGTTAACAGCACCTTCCTTTCTGACGGCGATCCTAACGTGTTCACCCGAGGAGGCCCATATGGGTATGAGAATTACGACGAACGTGGCATCTATCAACGCACAGAGGACTTTAACGTCATCTCAGCGTGAAATTCAGAAGAGCTTTGCTCAGCTTTCTTCTGGAAGCCGTATCACCAAAGCAGCAGACGATGCTGCCGGCTTAGGAATCTCTGAGCAATTAAGGTCACAGATTCGCTCTTATTCGCAAGCCAGCCGAAATGCGAATGATGGTATCTCGATGATCCAGGTCGCGGAAGGTGGTTTGGGTGAGGTATCTAACATTATGACTCGTATGAGAGAACTTGGAATCCAAGCTGCTTCAGACACAGTCGGAGATAGAGAGCGGGGATATATCAACCAGGAAGTCCAGCAATTGAAGTCTGAAGTTGAGCGTATCTCTAAGACCACTCGATTCGGAACAACAAACCTGTTAGATGGTACTGGTCAGGAATTTCAGATCCAAGTCGGTATCAACAATGACTCATTCGAAGACCGTATTGCTTTCGACTCCAGCGTTTTGAACGCAACAACATCTGAGCTCGGTGTAGAAGGTGTTGATTATTCTTCTAAAGAAGGTGCTCAAGAAGCTTTGATGATCGTCGATGAAGCTCAAAACAAATTATCGAGCTTCCGCGCCAACTTGGGTGCGCTCCAGAACAGATTTCAGTCTACGATTGAAAACTTGGGTGTCCAGCACGAGAACTTGTCCTCTGCGAACGCTCGAATCCGTGACACTGACATCGCTTCTGCGACTGCTGAAGCTGCTCGTAACCAAGTGTTACTGCAAGCCTCTTCTTCAGTTTTGACTCAAGCCAATCAAATCCCATCACTTGCATTGAAAATGATTGGGTAATTTTAGCCGGGACCTAGACAAGGGGAGGGTGTCATGATGACCCTCCTCTGTCTTTTTGTCCAAGTGAAGTCGAGTCTGTCTCGTGCCTCTCTGAAGTTCTTCCGATATCCCTAGTGATGGATATTAAAAACGCTCTGAACGCAGTCTTGCCCATCCAAGTGAGATCCAAAGATCCCACGGACAAAACATTAAAAATGGGCAATACGACGGATCGTGACGGTCATGGACAGCAGCAGTGGTCCAATCAAAAAGAGCAAGAGCATCCTCCCATGTCCGAGGAGCAATTCCAAAAAGCTCTCCAATTTTTACGAGAACTTCCAGCAGTGAAAGATCATCACCTCGAAGTTTCATTCGAACTTAAAGATGGAAAAAGAGTGGTCTATCTCAAAGAACCCGATGGCAAGCTCCTTCGTCGGATTCTGGAAGCTGAGCTGTGGACTTTACAGATCATGAAAGATCCAGACTCGAAAAAAGGCCAGCTACTCAGCAAGACAGCCTAGAAACGTCAAAAATCCTCCAAAATTTCCCGCTTTTTTCAGGACTCTTTTGTGGGGTCCAAGCCAACTAATTGACTCACGGTATTGTGATTCAATTTGAGATACTGAATCTAGCTTGAGTGCAGAAATTGTCAGGAGGACAGTTTGGCTGGGTTCAGAATCAATGGAATGGCGAGTGGCCTTCCACCTAACATCGTCGACCAGATCATGGAAGCAGAACGCATTCCATTGAAGAATATGGAGACGAAGAAAGTCCAAGAAGATGACAAGCTCAAGCTCATCACGGACTTTGAAACTAAAGTCTCAGACATTAATAAGAATCTGAATGAACTTGTAGGGACGAGAGGCTTCACCAACAAGAAGCTTCTTTCGGGTGATCCTAATATCATTGATGGGACAGCGGATCCTGAACTGGCGGGTACGGGGCAATGGCATATTGAAGTACTTCAGCTTGCGCAAAAGCCAGGAGCTCTGACAAACGGCTTTCCCGACAAAGACACCACAGAGCTGGGAACTGGGTATTTGAAATTTGAAACTCCCGAAGGGACAAAAGAAGTTTATATCTCCGGTGGTAATTCGACTTTGGATTCAGTGGCGAAGCAAATCAATGCCGCGAACATTGGCCTCAGAGCGACAGTCCTCAATGATCGTTCAGATAAAGAGAATCCTTTCCGTCTCCTCGTCACGGGTCTCACCACAGGAGATGACAATCAAGTCAACTTCCCCGTCGTTTATATGTTGGATGGAGACCAAGATCTCTTTTTCGACAAATCAAAGCCAGCTCAGAATGCTAAGATCAAACTTGATGGATTCGAAATGGAAGTTCCTGACAACGTTGTGACAGATGTTATTCCAGGAGTGACGCTGGATCTGAAGCAGGCAGCGCCTGGGCGAGAAATCAGAATTAATCTTAAAGAAGATCTCGAAGTCATCTCTGGAAAGATCAAAAACTTTGTGGATGCGTATAATGGGGCTCTTGGCTTTATCCAAGGCCAATCAAAGCTTCAAAAGGGTCCTGATGGAAGAGAGAGACTGGGGCCTTTAGGTGGCGACAGTTTGACCAGATTGATTGAAAGCAGTCTTCGTCGACTGTTGATCAATCCCGTTTATGGAACGGAATCCTCCATTCAAAGAGTGAACGAGCTAGGAATTGAATTCAATCGAAATGGGACTCTGAATTTTAGCCAAGAAAAATTCAACAGTGTTCTTTCGAAACGACCCGGCGAAGTCGCTGCTTTTTTGAGAGGTGATGGCTTTAATACTGGATTTGTTTCTCAAGTGAAACGGGAGATCGCCAATTTAACGAACTCGGCTTTTGGCCCTCTGGGAAATAGAAAGCGAAGTATCCAGCAAAAAATTAAATCGATGGATGATCGAATTGAAAGTAAGGAAAAGCAATTGCAGAAGCGAGATGAAACCCTTCGCAGAACCTTTGCGGATCTCGAAAGTAAAATGTCAAAATTAAATCAACAAGGGGCCGCTCTCGCAGGTGGCCCTAAGATGGGATAAAACAGGACTTTAGAAAATGAAGAAAGGAGCCGAAAGAAAAAACGATTATGAGTAATCCATATGCTAAATATAAAACAAATGCGGTGATGAGTGCGAGTCGTGAGAAGCTGCTTCTCATGATGTACGAAGCTGCTATTAAGTTTAATAAACTCGCGATCAAGGCCGCCGAAGAAAAGAAAATTGCGGAACGATGTGAGAATATTGGGCGAGCATTTGATATTGTCTTGGAGCTAAACAATACCCTGGACCACAAAGTGGGAGGGCCGATTGCCGCTCAGCTGGAGCAGCTTTACATGTTTATCACCGAACAATATACAAAAGGGAATATTAGCGGCGACTCTAAACCTCTCAAAGATGCTCTTAAAATTCTTGAGACGCTTTATGAGGGATGGGTCCAAGCAATTGATAAAATTAAAAAAGAAGAAGCAGAAAAGTCGGGTAAAGCCGGTTAGTCAAGAGTTCCAGGAAGGAAGTCTTTAAAATGCCGAGGAGGGCAAATGGCAAGAATCATCAATCTTCTGAATCAGAAGAATCACTACCTAGAAAAGTTCTATTCTTTGAATGAGACAGAAATTCTCAATCTTAATGAAGCAAAGTTCCAAAATTTAGAACCGTTCTATCAAAATCGAGAATCGATCCTGGAGGTAATCCAGTATATTGATTCTCAAATCTCAGAAATCGATGAAAATGAAGTAGCTCTGAGTATTGAGGAGCGAAGAGAAGTCACTGAGCTTCTTGCGATTAAAGAAGAATACGTCAATCGTATTCTGGCGCAGGACCTCGAGATTTTGTCTTGTATCGAATCTGCTAAATCAAGTATCATTCGAGAATTACAAGACTTGAGAAAAGCGAGAAAAGCTGTGGGTAGCTATAAATCGCGGATCTCCACAAATCGAGTAGATGAAGAGATATGAAATATTTTGAAGATACGATGAACATAAAGAAGGGCGCACTCAGCGCCTTTCTTATTTTGGGTGCTACAATTTTTTGGGGCTGTCAGAGCACAGACAAGAAAGCTGAATCGGAACCTCGAAAAGGCTGGCCGGCAGATATGGCTTCTCTTCAACAATCCATCGAAGTGCTCTTGCCATTAGCCGCTGATCAGAAGAAGTTTGCTGATCCCAAGAACACACAATTGATTGATCGTGAGCTTGCGAATCTGGCGCGCGTTTCTAAATCTGTTGAGCACTCGCCGAGTATGGTGGTCCGAGACCCCAGTGTTCAGTTTATTTCATCGGCACTGACCGAAGATTTGGAAAAGACGGTCGATAGCTGGAGAAGTGGAAAGTTAGAGTACGCTCGATTCTCTGTGATGAATGTCACTTCCTATTGTATTGAGTGCCACACTCGGACCTCGACGGGGCCTGACTTGAAAAGTGAAACATTAAGGCAGTCACTTCAGGCGTTGCCATCGATCGAAAGAGCCGAGTATTTGTTGGCTTCACGGCAATTTGATGCCGCTTTGGAAGTGCTTGAAAAAATCCTCAAGGATTCAAGCACCATGCAAGGGGATTTCATGCTGGTCGATAAAGCCATTCGATATTCTTTGGCTATTTCGGTCAAGTTTAAGCGAGACCCCAAGAAGTCTTTGCAGCTGGTACGCTTAGTTCTTGAAAATGAGAAAGCACCTTTCTATCTGAAGCAAAATGCACAAAGTTGGAAAATGGCCATTGAAGTTTGGTCCAAAGAAAAAGCTCGCTCGCGTCAGACGGCCGGAGATATCCTGGCTACGGTCAGGGATCTTCTGAGAAAAGCAGATGAGACAACATCAAGCTCGATGGATAAAGGTGGAGATATTTACTATTTGAGAGCTTTGTCGGAGCTCCATCTTCTGATGACTCAACAGCTGCCTCCACAGCAAATTGGTGAAACACTGTATTTGACGGGTGTTTCCTATGAAGCTGTGAAAGATCTATCGATTTGGACCCTTCACGAAAACTACTTTGAATCTTGTATTCGAACTGTACCCAAGACTGATTGGGCGAAGAAATGCTACAAAAGACTCGAGGAATCCATCTACTTTGGATACACCGGAAGCAGTGGAACGAATATTCCCGCCGACGTGCAAATGCGACTTCAGTCCCTACAGAAGCTTGCATTCTAGTCTGTCAAAGCTTTGACTCAAAAAAGCCAGAAATCTAGTTTCTGGCTTTTTTTTTAGCGCCGAAACTAGACAACAGTTCTCCAATTCAAAAAGAAAAGGCTTTTAAACAGTGTCTAGGTGAAAATTTCCTGTGGCACTCGGGTTGCTCTTTTTTTAATTCAGAAATGGAGCACTTGACATGAGTCTAGAATTTATCAATGAAAGTTTTGAAGCCACTTTACCTTCACCAAGTCATGAAAGCCGGGAGCTCAAAGGAGCCCGCTTACTTCTGAAACATCACGAGCCATCCCATGCTTTGAAGTTGGTGATTCATAGTCTCAACAAAAATTCCCACTCGATGGAAGCGATCAGCCTACTCGTCGACACCCAGATTCAAATGGGACATCGAGATCTTGCCATTCGTGCCCAGGAAGCGAAGGTCACTCAGACAGAAAGTTTTGAAGATCTGGTGGTTCTAGGAGAGCTCTATTATCTGAATGATCAAGATGAGCTGGCGTCAGAATGTTTCGAACAAGCTCTAGCGAAAATGATTTACTCGTCGGAAGCCCTGTTCAAAGTGTTTAGATACATGGGAAACATTCTCCTCAAAGAAGGGGATATTGACGGCGCTGAAGAATTCTTCTCCAAAGCTTTTGCCATCAATCCAAAGTCAGATGTCTTGCAGGTCAATTTTGGAACCCTCGCTGTTCAAGTTGGAGATCTTGAGTTTGCGCAAGAGAAATTCAAAGAAGCACTTTATTTGAATCCAAAGAATGACAAAGCGTGGACTGGTTTAGGGCTCGTGCACCATGCAAAAGGTGATCACGTTTTAGCCATAGCGAATCTTGAGAATTCCTTAGACCTGAATCCAAAGAATCGAACTACTGTCCAACTGCTCTCTAGCTGGTACTTGCAAGAAGGAAAGTTGCAATCAGCGATCGAAGTGATTGAAGTTTACATGCGACACTTTGAAAACGACAAGGAAATGGCGCTCTTTCAAGTGAATCTTCTGTGTCAGACGAATCAATTCCTGGCGGCTTTGATGGAGCTTGAAAGATTACTCCTCTGGGAACCTAAAAATCCGGAATATCTAAAACTTTACAACGAGGTTCAAGGCTACTTATGAGCGCAAACATCGAATACCTCAATGGACGAGCCCTTTGCTCGACAAGAAATCCTGAACAAGAAGCTCAGAAGTGGCTAGAGCAGCAAGTCTGGGGTCCTCAGAACTGCATCTTGGGTTTAGGGGCTGGCTATCATCTTCTAGCGATTCCTCAAGATGCTGGTGAAACTGTGGTCTACGAGCCGTATCCAGACTTGGTGTCTCGATTCAAGCAACGAGTCAAAGATCCAGGCATTCGAATCGTCACTGAGATTTCTGAGTTGCAAGTTTGGGCAGAGCAGTTTCCATTTGTCCAAATATTTCGTCCTGCGTGGAATGGCAGAGAAGACGAGTTAAAGACAGCAGAAGCTGTCGCTCTCTTCTTGAATTCAAAGCAAGCTTCCCAGCAGGCCTCAAAATGGGGTTTTCCCCAGACGGCCCAGCAATTTGCGCAGTTTGATTTTGATCAATGGTATTTCTCGATCAAGAACTATCGACCGAACTTAAGTCAGAAAAAGCATGAAGAAGATGTGTACTGGACATTATTGAGAGAGTTTATTAAATGAAAATTTTGATTTTGAGTTTACAAAGATTGGGAGATGCTCTTCAGCACCTTGAGCTTGTTGAGCGGATTAAGAATCAACATCGGGATGCTGAAATTCACCTTTTAGTGAATGATTCGGTCAAAATTCCTGGGGCTATGCTCGGTTCTATCAACAAAGTCCATTATTTTCCTAGGACTGAGCTTCAGATGATTCTCACAAACAGATCGGTTTTCATTTTGAGAGCTCACAAAGTGATTAAAGAAACCCTTCAGAGTCTTCAAAATGAGAAGTTCACTGCTTGTTATAATCTCACTCACACGCAGGCCGCTGCCGATCTTGTTAACTTGCTAGGTATTACGCCTTCCTACGGGGTGGGAGGAGATTTTGAGAATATTTGGTCGACGATCCTTAGTGAGACCACGAATCCTGTACGAAGCCGGCTTTTTCAAATTAATGATTTGCTCGCTTATTCAACTGGTCTTGGCCGAGGTGCTCCCAAGGCTTCTCATCGGCCCAAAGGGAAAAAGATTATTCTTCAGCCGCTCACGAGCGACTTGAAAAAAAATTGGGGACTAAAGAACTTCTCTGAGCTTTTTGCTGAGCTTGTGGCGAAGCATTATGATGTCAGCATCATTGCTGCAGACTTTGAAAGAAAAGAACTTGAGTCCTGGTTCCCTGAAGAAAGCATACGATTTGGAAACTTAAACAGAGCTATTGAATGGTTGAGTGAGGCTAGTCTCCTGATCAGTGGTGACACAGCCATTCTTCATCTGGCAGCTCGCCTCAGAGTCCAAAGCATTGGCTTGTACCTGGGAAGCGGAGATGTTCTCCAAACGGCACCATTGATGAATGGCCCAGCTCTTCTTTATGGAAATGTTGATTGCTATCCGTGCAAGCACTCAGCGCCATGTCCGAAGATAAAACATTTCTGTGCTGAGGCCCTGTCTGTGGATCGAGTTCTGCAAACCGTGGAAGCTCAATTTTCTGGAGTCTCCGTTGAGGGAGCCGCCATCGTCAAGCGAGGGTACCTCGATCAGATTGTTGTGAGAGAGAGGACATACGTTTCCTTTGAACGAGAAGTGCAGCAGTTTGCTTTTGCATCGACTCTTGATCAAGTCAGTCATCCTGAGGTGGGATCCTTTGCTCTTCATCTGGCAGAGGCTTTTCCTGAGCTGCCTGAGTACCTCGCAAAATTTGATCGAGAGCTCGGAAAGCTTGAGACACAGCAACAGAATTTAGAAAAGCACTTCCAAAAAGTGCAGTTGCATCTTTCGAAGTCTGAAAATTTTCGTCAGTATGCAGCAGAGATGATGACGGTCGTTGCTGAATTTCAGATAGAAAACCCGACTTTGGGGTGGGATTTCTTTCCTTTAGTCGAGGCTCTTTCAGAGCGTCAATTGACCAACTTCCTGAAATTGAGAGAAATCAAACGGGCTCTAGAGTTTCTTCAGAAAAGCAGAGATACTAAAGCCAGAGTTCTTTCTCAGCTTTTACAAAAAGCTCAAACTAAAGAGAGATCAAATGTCCAACAATTCTAATAGCAGCCCTCAACAGCAACTTCAAACTTACGCTCAAACCG
The DNA here is from genome assembly GCA_046315835.1 of Pseudobdellovibrionaceae bacterium. Classification (GTDB taxonomy): domain Bacteria; phylum Bdellovibrionota; class Bdellovibrionia; order Bdellovibrionales; family Bdellovibrionaceae; genus JAJTIC01. The sequence continues at coordinate 18,225 of JBKCXY010000314.1, forward strand.
CTCTTTCTCGTCTTGAAAATGTGTATGAAGAAGTGACTAAAAATCAGGGCTATAACGAAAATACCGAGAAGCTTAAGCTGCTATGTGAACTTCTCAAGGAGCAGGTCAATGAAAGTATTGATCATAGGTCTCGCTAGACTTGGCGACATCTACATGACGTGGCCCGCAATCAGAGGATTCAAAAGATTGAATCCTCAAGCGGAAATTACCTATTTAACAAGACCTCGCTTTAAAGCGGCACTGACTGGATTGAAAGAGATTTCTCATGTCGAAATACTCCCAACTCCAGAAATTGTAGAGCCTTTGTTTACACCAGCGATCGATGTGAAAGAATCCTTCGATCGCATGTCTGCTTTCGTAGATCGCGTAAAAGCAGAGAAATATGATCGCATCTACAATTTTTCATACTCACCTTTTTCGAGTTATCTCACGCACGCATTGACCTCCGAGGCAACGCTAGTCAGTGGGTACACTCGATTTGCTGATGGCTATCTTTCGATTCCAGACGATATTAGCGCTTATTTTTACGCTCAGGTCGGGATCCAGAGATCGAATCGCTATCACCTAGCTGAAATTTTTTCGACTCAGATGGGTTTGGATTTGGTGCCTCAGGACTGGAGAGCCCCTGAAGAGCTTCCTACCGTGACGGGAACGCCACCGATTTTGTTTCATCTTGGAGCCAGTGAAAATCATAAAGTCCTTTCACCGGAAAAGTGGATTGCAATTATCAATCAACTTTTGAAACAAGTTCCCGATGTTATCGGTTTGATCGGATCGTCTGCGGAAGAGCATCTCGCAGAGAAAATATTGGCTTCAACGCCGACGGGGCGTGTGGTGAGTTTCATTGGAAAGACAACTTTGCCTGAGTTGTTTTCTCACATTTCTCAAGCTGATATTGTTGTTGGTTGTGACTCTGCGCCGATGCACATGGCTTCTCTTGTCGGAACGCCTTGCTTGAATATCAGCTTGCCCACGGTTAATTTCTGGGAGACTGGTCCGAGAGCCCAAGGCTCCTATGTATTTCGCGTACAAAAGAATGAAGAAGTTCCTTCAGACAAAGTGGCGCAAATCATTGCTCGAATGAGGAACGGAGAAAAGCAAGATCTGTCAGTTTATCCTGTCGTCGCGGGAACGCCTTCTTATCGGGCCCTGGCCAGCAGAGATGCTGAATTCCAATGGAACTTGATTCAAGCGATTTATACGGGAATTGATTTTCCTGAGACAGATAAGCCAGAGATTGTTGATGGCCTTGCTAAGTTGCAAGATATCAATGCCTTTATGTTGGAACAGCTGGCCACTTTTAAAGTGTCAAAAGACGCCAATAAACATGGACCCTTTATCGACCGCGGCGAAGAGATCATTGATACGATTGCTAAGCTCGTTCCCTCTTTGGCTATCTTGGTTCGCTGGTATCAAACTGAAAAATCTCGCTTGGGTCCCGAAGATCAAGAAGTATTGATCACTAAAACGATCAAAATTCATGAAATGCTCGATAAGGTTTGTCGGCTCTACACCGAACAAAGGGCGACTGTGGAAACGGAGAATACGCCATGAATATTCAATCTTTCTCCTTGAATGATGTGAAAGCAGAGTTTCCCCTTGCGAGAACCTACCAAGAACTCTTTAGAGCTCTCGAGCAACGAATGAGCAAAGAAGGTAAAGTCATATGCTCATTCAAAATTAACGGTCATTCCATCGATGAGAATTTTGAGAAGAGAGTCTCTCAAGCTTCGATCGAGGAGATCGATACGATCGAAGTTTTTACTCAGAATCATCAAGAGCTCATTACAAGTGTCATTCAAAATTGGATTGAAGCGATTCCCAATATGATTGAACACAGCGATGATTTGAGTTCCGCCATTCGACATCAAGGTGTGACGGGAAAGCTGAAAGACCTGGTTCGCTTTATTGACGATGCCCAATTGCTCGTGGACTCCATCATTTCAATCTCAAATCTATTTCCTGACAGTCGCCTTGTAAAATCTGCGGATTGGTCAGAACTTGAGGTTAAGACGGCAAAAGCTATCGGAGATTGTTTAGAAACTTTTCAGAAGAAAGATTTTGTGGTCCTTGCAGATGTTCTTGAGTATGATTTGGCTGAGTGCCTCCAAAATTGGGGAATGCTATTTGAGGCTCTTATTGTGGAGCTAGGAGCCTATGATCAACAAGTCAAAAAAGACAGTGCTGTGGCTGGGGAATCCTCCGACTCCGAGTCTTTTTGAGGTTGATCTCTCTGTTCATCACTTTTATCGTCTCGAGGATGCTGAGCAATTTTTGAGTTCTGAGGCTCCAGCTGTCGTTTGTTTGTCGAGCAACTCCTTGGAAATGTTTGAATCCCTTCATGAAAGAGGCTTGTCTGCGGTCAAGCTTTACTGCACCTCGCAAATCGACACCGAGCTTTGGCGAAGGGCGGTGAATGAGTTTCATCTGTTCAAGGTCTTTTCGCCAGAACTCGACAGTTTTGAACAAAAAAAGATTCTCTTTGAGGCTTTTCAAAAATTTCTTGATCAAGATTTGAGAAGTCAGCTTCTGAAGCAATCGAAGAAACAACTTCGCGAACTAGAAAGCCTGAATGAGGGGCTCGAGCGCATGGTGGCCGAGCGGACCCAGCATATTGAAAAGTCACAAGAAGAAGAGGAAGAGAAGCTCACTCAGACGAGAAATTTTATGCGGCTTTTGAAAGAGCTCGTACGTATTTCATCGACAGAAGAGCTGCTTCTTGTCTTACGGAAAGAATTTCGGAAATTCCATCGAGTGGGAGACCCCATTTTGCTCCTGAAGATGGATGGGGGGCGAGATCAGGTCGCAGCTCTCATGAATGGACAAGTTTTGGTGGCAGAGGACTATTTTCAGCTCAATGGCGGGGAAAAGTTTTCAGAAAACAATCGGGTCATGAGTCGCCAGCTGGCCGAGATTTTAAAAAGACCCATTGCTAAAACCGCAACGTTTCCTTTGGGAAAAAGAGCTTGTTTGATCATCGAACACAGCTTGCACTCCACAGAAATGGAAGAATTCATTCATTTTATCGGAGATCGACTTCAGGCAATCGAGATGACCGTGGACCAACTACTTCTTGATCAAACGGTCACGAAAGATTCCTATCGGTGGGAAAAGACTTTTGATGGAATCAAAGATCCCATTGCCATTATCGATGATGAGTTTCATTTGATTCGGTCGAATCGAGCATTCCTTGATCGTACTTTTCAAAGGAAGTGCTATGAGGTTTTTGCTACACGGACAAGTCCTTGTGAGGGATGCCCTCTGACGGAAGCTCTGAAGAAGGATGAGCCTGTGGTTGCAGAAATTTCAGTTCGACAACGAAAGTATCAAGTTCATTCCTACCCAATTTCCCTCAAAGATGCCGAACGAAGAACCTCAGTCGTTCACCAATATGTCGATGTGACTCAGAAGCGGGAGCTCTATTTGAGAATGCTCCAAAGTGAGAAGATGGAGGCGATGGGTTTGCTGGCGGGAAATATTGCGCATGAACTGAATAATCCACTGACGGGTTTGCGCTCTTTAAGTCAGGTCTTGATGCAAGACTATCAAGAAAGTCCACCGATCCATCAGGACTTGTCTGAAATTGAAAAAGCGACAGCCAGGTCTCAAAAAATTATTAAAAATCTTCTCGAGTTTTCTCAGGGTGGAAATCATGAATTAAAGACGATTTCAGTTCGCGAGCTGGTGGAGAGAACTCTTCCGATGCTCAAGACAGCCTTGCGTATGCATCGCTTGAAGCTAGATCTCTTTCAGGGAGACGATGTGATTGAGGTAGAGCCCCATCTCTTCCAGCAGGTCATTTTCAATCTCGTCAATAATGCTTGCCAGGCCATGAAGGAAACGGGGACTGTTTTCTTAAGTACTTTTCTTGAGGGAAATCAGAGTCTGATTTTTCAGGTTCAAGATGAGGGCCCTGGAGTTCCGGAAAGTATGAAGGACCAAATTTTTGAACCCTTTTTTACGACCAAACAAGAGGGATTAGGGACAGGGTTAGGTCTTTCAATTTCAAAAAAAATTATCGAGTCTCTTGGGGGAAAAATCGAAGTTTTCAGTGGGGTCACCCGAGGTGCTGTTTTCAAAGTGACACTTCAAAGAGGGGCTGGTCAGTGAAGAAAAAAATATTGATCGTGGACGATGAGCCTCTTGTTCGAAGAAGTTTGAAACGAGTTCTTGAGCCCGAGTTCGAAGTCATTGAAGGTAAAGATGGTTCTGAAGGCCTGGACTTGTGGAAAAAGCACGCTCCGGAGCTGGTATTTTTAGATGTACTTATGCCAGGTCTGACGGGGCTTCAGGTCCTGAATGAAATGAAGGTACTGGGTCTTCTGAACGCCAAAGTGATTCTCATTTCCGCCTACTCGGGGGAAGAAGACACTCAAAGCTCTGGAGCAGATCTCTTTCTACAGAAACCTTTTGACGATATTTTTAGTGTTAAAGATCAGGCGCGACGTCTTTTGAGTCGATAAGACAGTTTCAGAATTCCCCAAACCATTTTAAGTCCATCTCTCAGGACAGAGACATTGGATGGACCAATTTCTGCCTCGAGCTCAACAGGCAATTCGACCACTGAACCACCTTGAGCGAGATAGAGACTCACCATTTCAAGAGTGAACAGGTAGTCATTTGACCGGCACTGCTGGATCAAGCTATTGGCAAGATCAGTTTGTAAAAGAGTTGAGCCCTGGCTGTCGCCAGGGGTTTTTGACCCTAAAAAAATCCTCCGAAAAACTTTGAGAATCTGGGTGGGAATTGTTCTTTTCCAGGTTCTCTGAATTCTTGAATCAGGATGGGCTTTCGAACCCAGAGCATAGGGCGGTGGTGTTGGAAGTTTTAGAAATGACTGCAAATCACTCCAACCGAAGTGCAAGTCACTCGACGATAAAATGCAGTAGGGCTGTTGTGCTTTCTGAATTCCCAATTTATAGGCGGCCCCCAAGCCTTGAGTCGGGGTGTGCAGTATTTGATAGTTTGCAGGAGCCCAAGAACGAACAAGACTCAGCTCCTCGGTGCCGAGCGGGGGCCCATTGTGGACAAGAAGCACTTCTCTTATTCCTTGGTCCTGGGCTTCGCGCTGCACACGGGGAAGGATTTTCTCAAGCCGTTTGTAGTCACGATGAAATGGAATGATCAAAGAGTACATGTGTGTGATTTTGCTGTTCTGTGATGAGAAAGTCTATTTGATCAAGACCTTTTTTGAATGATATTCTGAGGGCGACGTATGCAAGATGGAATCTCAGTTAAAAAAGTTGCTCCCTATCCCTTTGATGTTCAAATCAGTAAGGCTGAAGGGCAACCTCCTTTTAAAGCTCACATTGTCAAGCTGACGCCCTTGGGCTTCTTGATGAGATTTGAAACGAATTATTATTTTAAAGTTGGTGATGAGCATTTGGCGGCTTTTGTTCTTCCTGTTGTGAATGCGGAAGTCAAAGCTTTGGTCAAAGTGATCAAAACCTATAGTGGCCAAGAAGTCCTCTTAGGAAATCTGAAACAGAAAGTTTACATCGTTGAAATGCATTTCAAAAAACTGGATGGGTCTCACAGGAGTTCTGTGGAAGATTATCTGCGCCAGTCTGGACAATTTAAGTAATGCGAATCATCTCTGGAAAATATAAAGGACAACATTTAGTTTCCTTTCAAGCAGATCATATTCGACCGACCACCGATCGCGTGAAGGAATCTATGTTCAATATCATTCAGGCTGCTATCCCAGAAGCCAAGGTTCTTGATTTGTTCTCGGGGACGGGCTCTTTAGGAATTGAAGCGCTCTCTCGAGGTGCTCAATCTGTGGTCTTTGTTGAGAAGAATAAGAAATCGATCGCCATCCTGGAGAAGAATTTAGAGAAGCTCAAAGTCTCTGAACCCTTTCAAATCGTGAATAAAGAAGTCCTCTCCTATTTGAAGGGTTACGCGGGGGAGGCCTTCGATGTTGTTTTTGCCGATCCTCCTTTCACCGAGCAGATGGCCCACGATGTCATTTTAGCTCTCGACACTTCGAAGGTGATGGGGGAAAACACTCTTTTTCTCATTGAATCGGGGCGACGAGAGAAAGTTCTCGATGATTATCCTCATTTGACCAGATATGATGTTCGTGAGTTTGGAGATAAGTATCTCTCTTTTTTTCGGCGTAAAGGATAAAGCATGCGAGCAGTTTATCCCGGAAGTTTTGACCCCATTCATTTGGGTCACATTGATGTGATCGAGAGAATGTCGAAGCGTTTTGAGGAAGTGATTGTTCTGATCTCGCATTCCGGTGAAAAATCTCAGATGTTCACTCCGCAAGAGCGCAAAGCGCTGATTGAAGCTTCATTAGCCCATATCAAAAATGTTCGGGTCGATATTCATTCTGGACTGACTGTTGATTATCTGAAACAGCATGGCGCTTCGACGATCGTGAGAGGTTTGCGGGCTGTTGTTGATTTTGAATATGAAATGACCATGGCAAGCATGAACCGCAAGTTGAACCCTGAGATTGAGACCCTGCTGATGTTTGCTTCTCCAGAAAGATATTATATTTCTTCTCGGGGTGTTAAAGAAGTTGCTAAGTTCGGGGGAAATCTAGAATCTCTCGTCACACCGAATGTCATTAAAGCTCTCCACAAGAAATTAGGTACGGACTCATGAAACTATCTCATCGCGCCCAAAGCTTAAAGCCGTCACCGACTTTGGCATTGGCTTCCAAGGCCAAAGAACTTCAAGCCCAGGGAAAAGATGTGGTGTCCCTCACCGTGGGAGAGCCCGATTGGGATACTTTCCCTGCGGGTAAAGAAGCTGGAATCAAAGCTATTCAATCAGGATTTACCAAGTACACAGCAGCGGCTGGTATCCCCGAGCTTCGCTCTCGCGTTGCGCAGATCACCTCTGAACAGCTCGGTGTTTCCTATCAACCCAGTCAGATCGTGGTGGGTGCTGGCGCCAAGTACATGATTTACTCGGCCCTTCAGATGATTTTGAATCCTGGAGATGAAGTGCTCGTTCCGACTCCTTACTGGGTGAGTTATCCCACCATGGTTGAGCTCGCCGCGGGTGTTCCCCGAATCTTCGAAACTTCTGCAAAGAATCACTTCAAAGTGCAGGCCTCAGAGCTTGAAGCCGCCATTTCTTCAAAAACAAGAGCCCTCATTCTTTGCTCACCTTCGAATCCCACCGGCATTCTTTATACCAGTGACGAGCTTAAAAGCTTGTCTGAAGTCTTGTTGAAATTTCCAGACTTATGGATTCTCTCGGATGACATTTACAATCGTCTCCTCTGGACCGGGGAAAGAATTGCGCCACATCTCTTGCATGTTGCACCAGAACTGCAAAGTCGAATGATTGCCATCAATGGAGCCTCTAAAGCCTATGCCATGACGGGATGGAGAGTCGGTTGGTCAGCAACTCCGACTTCCCTGGCTCAAGCTTTGTCGGATTTTGTTTCTCAAACAACTTCGAATGTCTCAAGTATTTCTCAAAAAGCGGCTTTAGCCTCGTTGGAAAAATGTGAACCTGAAATTTTAAAGATTCAGACGGAGCTCGAGTCCCGTTATCGTTTCTGTGAAGCTGAAATGGCGAAGCTTGTGAATTTTAAATTAATTCCCTCTCAGGGAGCATTTTACTTGTGGGTGGATGTTCGCTCTTTGTTTGGGAAGACTCTGAAAGGTCGCCAAATTCAATCTTCGAAAGATCTTGCAGAAGTGCTGTTACAAGATTTTCTTGTGGCCACAGTGCCTGGGGCTGAATTTGGAACTGAGGGATACCTCAGGTTGAGTTTTGCAGCTTCTCGTTCTGAGCTTTCCAAAGCTTTTCAAAGATTTAAAGACTTTGAAAGTCAGCTCAGTTGAAATAAGTCCCAAGTCTATCGTCTAGATTCCAAAATCTCAATCGTCTTCAGTTGAGAGGGAGTCCACCTAATCCTAAAATAGAAGTTGGACTTCCAGGATGGAGGCTATTGTGACCTTTTGGACTCTTGTACAGATATTTCTCTTTTTTGCTCAGACAACAGCTCTGGCTTTTCTGTGGATAAAACTGAATCGCCCTCAGAAAGATGATCCACGGTTGAGCAAAGGTCTTCAGTTGCTTCAAAGTAAGATTTCTGTTCTTGAAGATCTGTCAGATCGAATCGAAACTCAAGTTGAGCAACTGAATCATTTAATGGATGCCAAAATTAAGGATATTCAGTCGCACTTATTGCTTGCTGACAAGCACGTGCAAAAAATTGAAGCTTCCATGAGTAAAAGTATGGAAGTGGCTAAAATCTTCCAAGACCGGATACCTCACCAAGAAATCATCGAGCGTCAGAATACAATCAAGTATGTGAAAGCGGCTCGGATGGCTCATGCGGGGGCTTCTATCGAGGAAATTTCCCAAGCTGTTGATTTGACTCGTGGAGAGGTCGAAGTGATTGCAAAAGTGAATCGTGATCAGCTTCAATTCGCCGAAGAATCTCTCCCAGCGTGGATTCATGATACACCCAACGAGCCAGGTCCACAAATCATCCAGCCTGTCGTTAAAACAGAAGCCCGCTCTGAAAAAGTGCAAGATAAGCTCTCCGAGCTCGGTCAAAAATTTCGACAAGCCATTGTTGAGATTCCTTCAGCGCCCTCATCAAAGCCGCTCACTTCATCTGCAGCGACAACGAGCGGTCCTTTAGTTTCAACAGTACCAACCAAAGATGTTGGAGTTCGAAAAGTGGTCTTTCCAAGAATCGAAGTCAATAAGGCGCCTTCAGGCATCTTATGAAACTTGAATTTGCAAAGGGTCAACAAGTCCTTGTGACAGTGATTGAAGTGCAGGCTGGAAATGATCTCTTAGTCTCTCACCGAGGAAAGCTTTTTCTCGTGCACAACGACAGTGGTCGAAGATTTGTGGTGAATGAGAAAATCCACCTTTTTGTCTCTTCGTTGAGTCCGTTGGTTCTCGCCTTTGAGCGCAAAAGCAAGCTCGATGTTTCCGTGTAATTGAGTTACTTGGTACTTTCTTTCACGAACATCGTCATATTGTACTTCACGATGTTCTCAGTTTTTACCAAATGTCCCTGATAGGTCCATTGGAGCTCACCAAAAGCGCCCATTTTAGCTTCCAAAAGAATTTCTTCCATCATCGCCTGGGTGGCAGAGCTGGAAGCCGTTGGAATTTGAGAGGGAATGTACTGAGGGCCAATAAAGTTGAATCGAATAGAGATAATGCCAGGCTCTTTCAATGAAAAAATCATTTTGTAGCCGTTACGAAACAGCATGAAGTCAGAAACAGTCTTCGCAATTCCATAAATCTTAATGCGGCCAAGAGCCGAGGTTTTCAGCTCATTGAATGCCGTGGCTGAATCAATGAATTGATTCTTGAGCTCTTGAAGCATTTTCAGAGTTTCTTGCTGCAGGCTCTTTCTTGGATCTAATCCTGTGGACATGTCCACCATGCCCGTGTCTTCCATTTGCTCTTCGGCTTTCACGAGTTCACGAATCCAAGACAAACGTTCAGAGATCTTTTCCATGACGCCCTCCAACCCTAAGTCTTGAAGACCCTCAGAAGAGTGTCAAGAACTAAAGCTGAATCCCAATTAGGACGGTGTTTTGCTCGGACAATCGATCGGAAAAGCCCTTATACAGCCCTAGAAAGCCTGTTAGGCCAAAGTGATAACCGACAGTCATGTCCATTTTCACTTCGACTCCTGACGAGCTAAAGGCCTCCCACTTTTTCCATCGTTGGTAGGTCAGATTTTTACCATAAATAAAACCATCGAGAGACAAGCTATCAGCCACCACAGCTCCATGAATTCTCTTCAAAAAGACAGGCGCTGTGCCAAAGCCGCGGTTAAGATTTTTGAGGGGAAAGCGGTACTCCAAAGAAGTGTTCAAATAGCTTTTTGCGAGAAACGCCCCATTCAAATATCCTCTCATGATCGGGGAAGGGTTTGGGAGCGAGGCAAAGGAGTTCAGTCCCACTGTGGGTTGAGCTTCGGCGACGCTGACGGTTTGATCAATGTACTGACCCTGATGCCGCAGGTGAATCACATGATGCTGCGGAAGTCCTTTGGACCAAAAAGTCATCCCGAGCCACTGTCCTCGGTTATAAGGAGTTGCGGTGCCTCGATCGACAAAATGAGTTCCTTTGAGCAGAGCGGCCCAGCCTGATTCAGGAGAAATTTGCTCCCCACTTTGGCTGTAGTCCAAGTAAGAGATTTCAAAATAAGGCCCATACTGATGAGATCTATTAGCGCTTGAGAGAAACTCTCGTTGTCCCCATTCCCAGCCCCAGCTCAAAAACAGTTCTGTTGAAATTTTTGGAAGTTGCCAGGTGAGCTCTGTGAGCTGAGTCCTTTCCTCATACAAAAGGCTATTGGTTGGAAGCTGGGTTCGTAAATCGAGAGCTTCTATTTTCCAGGCTGGAAGAAAACTCTGATTTTGATACTGGACGAAATAGGAAAGGTCATTCACAGCATCATCATAGAGAGCTTGGACGGTGTAGGCGTGTTTTCCCAGGGGATCCTGAGCAGAAGTGGAAAAGCCAGCTGTTGTGCCTTGGCTGCTCGTATTCAAAGAGGGCAGCCAATAGCGAGGAAGTAAGTAGGGAAGACCCGAGTAACTTTCAGACTGAGGGAGGTGATGTTTCTCTTCAGTGATGGTCGCAGGAGGGTAGCGATCTCCCATCAAGCTCTCAATCTGAGGCAAGGGAGGAGAGTTTGCCGGAAGACGAGACGAGGTGGCCAGCCGTAGACCCTCGCCCGTCAGGACGCTCAGGTAAAGTGTCGAATCTGACTCCGGAGAGAAATGAAAAACACTGGTCGGGACATGGGTGATCGGGTGAGCTGTTTTCAAATCCGGCGACTTATAAACATTCAGAACGCCATTTTTGGCTGAGACAAAATAGAGTTGCGACTGAAACACAGTGAGGTTTTTCAGATCTGACCAGTCTGGCAACAACAGTTCTTCAGTTTTTTGGCTGACATGAAAGCGAACGAGCTGTTCTCTCCCATTTTGTCGACGTAAAAAGAGGACTTCCTCTGGATTCCAGGCCACCGGTGAAGAGAGGCGTTGACCGAGCTCACCTTCAACCAAGCGTTGAGCTTTTTTCTTGGCAAGATCAAAGCGAACAAGGTGGGTTCGTCCCCCTTCAAGCTCAATGGCCAAGAGACTTTTTTCATCGGAATGAACTTGAGGCTCGCGGAGGCGAGCTCCTTTAGAGAGAGCTGTGCTCTTTTTTCTCTGAAGATCATAAAAGTACAAATCGGAACTTTCTTTGAACTGGTCAACTTCGGAAACTTTGTCAAAATAGAAACCGCTGGAGTTCATGTTCCAAGAAATTTTCTGAATAGTTCCTCCTGGCGGGCCATCAGGAGAAGGACTCTTTAAGCTCTCTGTCTCAAGAACTTTGGATTCAAGAGCTTCTGTTGACTTTTTAAAATCAAAAAGAACATTGGGGGACTTCCTCTCGAGCACTCTCACCTCACGTTTGAGAGCTGAATTGCGCACAACAAAAGCCAGCTTGAGCTGGTCAGGACTGAGGCTGGGGCTCATGGATTCAACGCTCTCAACAGGGGCCATGGCAGCTTTTGTGAAGGTCATTGCTCCCAAGGTGGCAAGCTGGCTTGCGATTTTTGTCTGCAGCCGAGATTGTGTTTCGCTCCAGAGCGTTTCATAGTTCTTGCCTTTGAGCTCATAGATCGGGGCATCGATAAAATAGGGAACTCGACCGCCCTGTCGCCAGTGCAATTGATCAATGAACTCGAGCTTTTCATTCTGAAGCATTTCGCTCCAAAGAAGGGATCCGTACAAATAGGGGCGTGCACCGAAGGGCCATGAAGTCATCGTGCTTTCATTGATCTCTGCCGAGGGAATTTGTCCCCAAATATGATCCAAATATAAGCTCCTCAGGGAAGCATCTGTCTGAGGGCTTCTCAATCGACCAAAGTTGGAGAATCGAGTTTCCATTTCCACAGCCACACCCTCAAGCCACCAGCGCGGCATCAGGAGATTGGGAGTAATGATGGATCCAAAGGCAGAGTGGAGTCCTTTCATGACTCCACGGCGATGTTCAAAACTAAGGATATGAGTCAGTTCATGCACGAGAAGTTCATACTCCCAATCGCCATAATCGCCGATGCTTTCAGAGGCGAGCGGGTATACGGGAAACACCATCATCAGGGGATAAGGGAAAGCGGTGGCGAATCCATTGGTGAGATCTGTGCGATCGTTGATCACAAGAGTGAGTCTCTGTGGAAAGCGAGGAAAAACGGGGCGCAGCGCTTGGTCTGCTTGGAGGAGTTTTTGGGTGTAGAGCTCTGCCAGGGCCTGCTGTCTTGCATCAAAAACCACATCGTAGTTTTCCAGACGAAAGACTTTCCAAGCGATGCTTGGATCGACTTGAGCGAATGAATTCATCGAAAAAAAGAGAGTCAAAGCAAATAGCCAATTCATAGAATAAGTTTTCCTTCTTATTTTTATTGCAACACGACTCTATTCAATCACAAAGGTTTGACAAAGTGCCATGCCTCTTTTCAGAATGGTCAGGTACGAATTAAACACCTACGGAGGATCAACCTATGAAAAAGACTTGGAATTTGTCCCGCTTAGCCCTCTTGGCAGTCACTTTGGTGGCCGTTGCGGCTTGTACTTCAAAAAAGAAATCTGAAGACATCACTTCACCGGATGGAACAGCTCCACAAATTGAGTCGACACCAATGGGTTTTAACGCTTCAGGAAGCGACAGTGGTCAGTTTGAAGGTCTTTCTTCGATCAACTTTGAATACGACAAATCCAATTTGACTTCTGAGGCTCGTAAAAAAATTCAAGGCAATGTCGCTTGGATGAAAGCTAATCCAGGTAATTTGCAAATCGAAGGACATTGTGATGCTCGCGGATCCATCGAGTACAATTTGTCTCTGGGAGAGCGTCGTGCAAAAGCTGTGAAAGATTACATGGTGAGCTTAGGAATTCCTGCAGCTCGTTTGAGCATTATTTCTTACGGTAAGGAGAAACCTTTATCCAACGGTGACGCTGAATCAGATCACGCTCAGAATCGTCGTGGCAACTTTCTTCCCCTTGGAAACTAAAGCATGAATTTGAGAAGGCACTTCTCATTGAAGAGCACGGCAATCGTCGTGCTCTTTTTGTTTGTCACAGCTTGTGTGACGGCACCTGCTCCCATCGAAGAGTGGACTTTGGCACGTGCAGCGATTGAAGCTGCAAAATCGGTAGAGGCGGCCAGGCACTCACCAGGATTTTGGCATCAAGCCGAAGAGTCTTATCGGAGAGCTCGGATTCTTTACGATGAGCGGGAATTTGAAAAAGCAAAAATGGAATTTTATAAAGCTCGAGTCGCTGCCGAAAGAGCAGAGAATTCGGCTCGTCTGATTCGTCTCAGAAATGGAGAAGTCTTATGAAAAAAGGTTTTCTTTTGGTTGGTCTTTTGGCCCTCACAGGGTGTGAAACTTTGGTGACCCGTTCAGAAGTGCGAGAGGTCGAGAACAAGCGGCAAATGCAAGAGCAAGTGTCGACTCTTCAAAAAACCACGGCTGATGTGAATAATCGATTTTCAGAAATTGAATCTGATTTGCGTCAAGTGAATGGCCGAGTGGAAGTGATCGAGAACAAGATGAGCTCTTCATCGCGCGGTCAAGTCGAGTCCGATGGCGAGCAGAATAAAAAAATTCAATTGCTTCAAGAGGAAATGGCCCGAGTCGAAAGTCAAATTCAAGCCATGCAAACTGATCTCCAGGGGCTTCGACAAGCTGTCGAGGCTGCTCTGAGCTCTGCACCGCGAGCCGAGCAAAGCTCATCGGCTAAAAAGAATCCTTTTGAGGTTGCTGAAGATGAATTCAATCAAAGGCAGTGGAAGCAAGCGATTCTGAGCTATCAGAAGTATCGTGACAATTACCCGCGGGGAAAAAGTTTTGCTGAGGCCACCTATAAAATCGGAGTTTCTTTTCAAGAGTTGAAGATGAACGACGAAGCCCGTACGTTTTACGAAGAGGTCATTGCAAAATTCCCTAAAAGTAACGAAGCCAAAAAAGCTCAAACTCGGCTGAAGAATTTGAAGAAGTGATCACTCACGTTCTTGCGATAGAAACCAGCTGCGATGATACCTCTGTGGCCATTGTTGGACCTCAAGGCTTCGTACGAGCTGTCGTTTCCATGAATCAAGATAAGGCACATGCCCCTTTTGGCGGGATTGTTCCTGAAATCGCAGGAAGAAATCACACGGAATTTCTTTTGCCGCTCATCGACCGCGCCCTTCAGGAAGCTCAGGTGTCCTGGGATGACATTCAAGGGGTCGCCGTCACCAACCGGCCGGGTCTTGTCGGATCTTTGATTGTGGGACTAGTGACGGCAAAGTCCATCGCACAAGCTCGGCAAATTCCCGTCATTGGCGTGAATCACCTCGAAGGGCATCTTCTGGCCCCGTTTCTGCGAGACGCGAGTTATGCGCCACCGGAAGATTTTGATTTCCCTTACGTCGGCTTAGCCGTGAGTGGCGGTCATACCACTTTGTATCACGTGCCTCGCTGGGGTCGTTACGAAGTCCTTGGCGCTACACTTGATGATGCCGCGGGAGAAGCTTTTGATAAGTTTGCCAAGTCCATTGGCCTTGGTTGGCCCGGAGGCGCTAAGGTTGATCAGCTAGCGAAAGCCGGAGATCCTAAAAAGTATGACTTCCCAAGGTCGATGATTCATGAGGATCATTTGCAAATGAGTTTTTCAGGTTTGAAGTCTTCGGCACAAAGAAAAATAGAAAGCATGCCTTCCGCTGAGATTGCTGAA
>JBKCXY010000315.1:0-28826 GCA_046315835.1 Pseudobdellovibrionaceae bacterium
GTTCCTGGTCTAGCAGATGCTCTTCGTTTACAGGAGCTCGTCAGCTTCTTTGATCCACAGCGAAAGTGTTTTGTAATTCCACAGTTTGATGTTTCGCCATTTTCTGGTTTAGACCCACAGCCAAAAGTAGTTGCTGAAAGATTAGGCTTTTTATCTCAGGTCCATCTTCCCAACCCTGGATCCATCTTTATCGGCTCTGTCCCCGCCTGGATGCAGCTGACTCTTCCCTATCAAGAGCTCGCAAGTCGGCTCAGAAGAGTTTCTAAAGACGCTCGTCTGCCCGAGGATCTTCACGACTACTTTCAGAGCTTGGGGTATCAGTCTGTTCCGGTCGTTGAGGATGTCGGTCACTATTCTGTTCGCGGAGGTATCGTCGATTTCTTTTCTCCGCTAGAGCCCTCGCCTGTTCGGCTCGAACTTTTTGGCGATACGGTTGAGTCTCTCCGATTTTTCTCGACTGTCGATCAGCGCTCATTGGAAGAGATTCAAGTCGCCCACATTGCCCCCGCCAAAGAGGCTCTGTTTAATGAGGGCTACCTAGAAAAATCAGTACAACGGCTAAATTCAAATTGGGCTCTTCGAGATGTTGATCCCCATGAAAAAGAAGAAGTGATTCGGAGCTTGTCTCGTCAGCAACGTTTTCCAGCTTGCGACTTTCTGCTGCCTTACTTTTATGAAAAACTTGAGCGTCCCTCATCTCATTTTTCAGAACCCGTCAGAACATGGACTTTTGATCCCATGGGTTGCCAACAGTCTGCAGATTTTTTTCTGGATGAACTGAAATCCGAAAGAGTTGTCGCAACGTCTCACCTGGTGTTTCCAGAGATCGCTGAGTTTATTCAGCCCCTCTCAAGCAAGGATTGGCCCGAAGGCTCTACTCACATTCAAGTATCAGCCATTGATGTCGAAGATTTATCTGATGGATTTTCTTGGGAGAAAATTCCTTACAAAACCAACAGTGTCACTGAGCTCGCCTCAGCTCTGAGCCCCCTCAACGTTGGAAGTGACGTATGGTGCAGAACGGTTGGTGCCAAGTTTAAGGATTGGCGCGAACAGGGCTATACGATCGTTCTGACAATTCGAAACAAGTCCCAAATTGATCGCACTCGCATTCTTTTAGAAAAAGTTGATTTAAAGCTTCAGGTCATCAAGGACGATCTTGCTGATTTTTCATTTGAAATCGAGCATGCCCGACAAAAGCATAACCTCATTCTCTGCCTACCCTTTCACTCGCCGGAATCAGTGAAGCTCGCCGAAGAAGAGCTTATCTTTTTGCGCGAAGAGGATCTGTACGGGAAGAAGACCCGGTCTCGAGACAGCGCCTCGCAAGAGTTCCAAAAAAGTGCAAAGTCCCTCGCCTTTGGAGATCTCAAACCTGGAGATTGCGTCGTCCATGTAAAACACGGAATTGGTCTCTACGAGGGCTTGAAGGTTATGAATATTTCAGGGGCCGATTCTGAATTTATTCAAATCGCCTATAAAGATAAAGATAAGCTTTATCTCCCTGTCTATCGGGTGGGACAGCTTTCCAAGTACTCAGGTCATGGAAGCACAACTATTCTCGACAAGTTAGGCGGTCCTGGCTGGGAGAAAACAAAGGCTAAAGTCAAATCTCACCTCAGAGACATCGCCAATGATCTCTTGAATATTTATGCTCAGCGGGCTCAACTCCATCGTCCGGCAACGGTTTGGAAGACTGATGATCTCACGGGCTTTGAAGCTTCATTTCCCTACGACGAAACTGAGGATCAGTTGCGCGCCATTCAGGATCTGAAGAAAGATTTTAGTGGAACCAAACCCATGGACCGATTGATCTGCGGGGATGTTGGTTTTGGTAAAACAGAAGTTGCCATGAGAGCTGCATTTATGGCCGTTTCTGCAGGTAAACAAGTTGCTGTTCTGGCGCCCACCACAGTCCTTACCTTTCAGCACTTAGAAACATTTCGAAAGAGATTTAAGGGCTGGCCTGTTGAGATTCAAGCTCTTAACCGATTCATTTCACCATCAGACACTAAGAAAATAGTGTCGGAAGTAAAATCTGGCAAAGTCGATATTCTCATTGGGACTCACCGAATCCTTTCTAAAGACATTGATTTCAACAAACTTGGCCTCTTAATCGTTGATGAAGAGCAAAAGTTCGGAGTCGCTCACAAAGAAAAAATCAAAAAAATGAAAGTGGGTGTTGATACCGTATCTCTTTCCGCGACACCTATTCCAAGAACTTTGAATATGTCTCTGGTGGGAATTAGAGATTTATCGCTTATTAATACGGCACCAGTCGATCGCTTACCAACAAGAACCTTTATCTGTAAGTTCGACCCAGAGCTCATCCGCAAATCCATTTCTTCTGAAATTTCTCGAGGCGGTCAAGTCTACTTTATTCATAATCGCATACAGTCCATTTATGGACTGGCCGATGAGATCCGTCAGGTCATACCAGAGGCGCGTATCGGTATTGCTCATGGGCAGATGGAAGAGCATGAACTCGAAAAGACCATGATCCGCTTTTTCAATCATGAAATTGATGTCTTGATTTGTACGGCCATCGTTGAGTCAGGAATGGATGTTCCTCGAGCAAATACCATGTTCATTGATCAGGCCCATCTACTGGGTCTTTCACAACTGTATCAGCTGCGCGGGCGCGTCGGCCGCAGCAAGCAGCGCGCTTACTGCTACTTGATTCTACCACGAGACCGACAACTAGATAAAGATGCGCAAGAGCGACTCAAGGTCATTCAAGAAAACACAGCCCTGGGAAGCGGACTACGAATTGCGCAGTACGATTTAGAGCTCAGGGGGGCTGGAAATATCCTCGGTGAAGAGCAAGCAGGGCACATTAATTCTGTAGGGTATGAATTGTATATGGATCTGCTCAATGAAACAGTCGCTGAACTGCAGGGGCAGCCGATCGATAGCCAAGATCTTGATCCTGAGATTAACTTGAGAATCCCTGCGATGATTCCTGAAAGTTACATCAAAGATACTCGTATTCGACTTTCGTACTATAAGGCTCTTTCTGAAATTAAGAATCAATCAGATCTGGAGAGAATCGAAGAAGAGCTTCGGGATCAGTTTGGAGCACTCCCTGAGCCAACACTCAATCTCTTGGGACTCATGCTGATCAGAAGTCAGTGTAAAGAGCTCGGCGTGAGAGATATCAGTGCAGGGCCTAAGAACATCTCTTTGATCTTCACTGAAAGAACAATAATTAAACCTGAGGACGCAATCAAGCTCGCGATGAGGGAAAACAAGAAGTATTCCATCACTCCTGACTCAAGATTGAACGTAAGGATGAATACAATCACTTGGCCGGCTGTTTATGAAGAGCTCAATTATCTTCTGAAGTACTCTGTTTAGACTAAAACTGCAGTTTGATTCCAGCCCCGATTGTCATCGGCGATTTCAACTGAACATCAGAAGATTTATTGGAAGTATTTGTCTGTGAAGCAAAGATGTCTAAATAAGTATTCTCGAGACCAGAGCTGTTGAATGCTGTCAGTGCCGTGGACGAGTCTAAGGCATTGAGTTGAAATAATATTCCTAAACGGTAACCCAATGCATAGCTATTTTCCCCTGAAAGAGTGGTCGTCGAATCTGACTCCTCCCATGAGGCAATAAACAGATCCCCCGCGAAGTAGGGCGCGAAGAGAGGCTCTGGCATCAACTTATCAAGGACAAAAGTCGCACTTATTCCGTACTGGCTGAGGGCCAGTCTCCGAGTTCCAAGCCTCTCGCTTTCGATACTTCCCACACCATATTGAGCTTCCAGAGAAAGTCCACCCACAGCCGTGTTGTACTGAGAGCCCACTGAAAGTGTGGGGATTAATATGTGATGGTCGCCGAACATTTGCTGAAAAGTTTCCCCACCAATTCTAGATCGAAAGTCTTCTGGTTTGATCGACTTGACTTGAATTTGAGAGATCGCTGACCAAGAGGAAACACGATCTCGATAGGGGGTCAGGGCACTGGCATCATAATGAACTTCAATAAGGTCCGGCGCTCCCTCTTCGGCTGCACCAACAGGGGAAACTAACCCCAGCAGGCAAAAAAGACTTAGACTGATGTCGATGAATCTCACTCTTTTCAAAGTCTGGCCTCACAGCAAAATTTGAGATGATTTACTCTGCAATTATGAACCAAATTTTGCGCAACAACCTAGTCTATTCTCTTCTTCTGGGTTGTGGACTCGCCTTTCAGCCAGCTCTCGGCATGGCCTCAAGTTTTCAATCTGGTGAGTTCATGATCGTGGGATTTAAGGGCGATGCTCTTCTTCCGGAGCAACTGTCACACTTCCAAAAAATCAAGCCCCGTGGCTTTATCCTTTTTTCTCGAAACATCACCAACCCACAAAAAACCGCGCAATTGGTAAAGGCTGTGAAGTCCCTGAACACCTCACCCACCGAAAATTTAATTGCAGTTGACCAAGAGGGGGGGTTAGTTCAGCGAGTAAAGGGTTGGGTGACGTTACCTTCCGCTCGCGCCATTGGTCAAAGTGGTGATGCTCAATTGACTTATCAGCTCGGTGTGGAGACTGGAAAGATTTTAAAGAGCTTAGGAATCAATATGAACTTGGCTCCTGTCTTGGATCTTGGCCAACAAGCAAGTTCTGATTTTATGAGATCACGCACGTACGGCCGCAATCCCGCTTCCGTGGGAATGCATGGCGTACATTTTTCCCGCGGGCTTCTGAGCCAAGGGGTGCTTCCTGTTGCTAAACATTTTCCTGGCCTCGGTAAGGCGAAATCGGATCCCCATCTTTCGACACCCATCGTTCATTTGTCGCCTCACGAATGGACTCTCAAGCTCGAGCCTTTTCAAGCTTTTAGCCAACTCTCACCATCAGGAATGATGGTTTCCCATGCTATTTATTCTCCACAGGATCCGTCAGGACACCCAGCAACCTTTTCATCTTTCATTCACAAAACACTCCTCCGCTCTCAACTTAAATACGATGGTATCGTGATCACCGACGATTTACTCATGGCGGGAGCCACTCAGCACAGGGATCTTGGAAGGGCGGCGGTTGATGCGCTCAAAGCGGGTGCGGATCTTGTTCTTGTCTCTTGGGGACTTAAACAGCAGCGTCTTATCGCCAAAGCCATAGACCGTGCCATTATGAGTGGTGAAATTAGTGAAGATCAGCTTCGAATGAAGAGAGTGCGAATCTCGAATGCCCTTCGAGCGCTCCAGAGCTCCTCGCGGGAGCCCGCCGCTGAAATGGGACCACAATTTGAAACACCTAAACTTCTGCAACTTGTTGAGGAGTCTTACACAAAAAGTGTTGCGCTGACGTTGGCGGGACAGAATCTTCGAATTGAACGATTCGTCTGTGAAAAAGCCTCGACTTGTTTGTGGATCAAGCAAAACACTTCAGCCAGAGTCTCGGATGTCATTCCTCAGCGAAGTACTTACACCTTCATTGCCGAGTCGATGACCTCTGCAAATGCAGCTCTGCATGGAAAAAGAAAGCCCGCCGCCGTCATCTTTATGAGTCACCACGAGTTCGCAGCTCAAACCACGATTCCAGTAATTAATCTTTATGGACGCCAAAAAACTGGCTTAAAGGTCGCTATCGAGGCCCTCATGAAAGGGCCTTCTTCGAACTAGTGTTTTACGTTGAGCAGATTGATTTCTGCCTTGAGCCGCTCAATTTCATGATGTGCCTTTGTCCAGTCTTCATCATTCAAATGCTCGGCGATCAGTTTTCTCTCAAAGCCTTTGAGATTCTCTTGGACAACTTTCACATCAATCTCATCGGACTCGACAGCTGTCTCTGCAAGAACGTTCACGCCCTCAGAAGAGACTTGGCAATAGCCCCAGCTAATCGCCATTTTTTTTGTCTCACCAGTCTTCAACTTGTACTTAAGAATCCCAGCAGCCAAAGTAGTCAACAACGGCGCATGCCCTGGAAGAATGTTTAGTTCTCCAGCAAAAGCAGGCAGAGAGATTTCCGCTAGCTCTTGATCCATGACGATCTTTTTTTCTGGTGTAACAAGATTGAGTTTAAACATACTACATCATCTTCTTCGCTTTTTCGACAGCCTCTTCAATGGTGCCTACCATGTAAAAAGCCTGTTCTGGTAAGCTGTCATACTTCCCATCCAGAATCTCTTGGAAGCCACGGACGGTGTCTTTGATATCAACGTACTTACCCGTCATACCCGTGAACTGTTCGGCAACGAAAAACGGCTGAGACAAGAATCTCTGAACTTTACGGGCTCTCGAAACAACTAGTTTATCTTCTTCTGAAAGTTCGTCCATACCCAAGATGGCAATGATATCTTGAAGTTCTTTGTATCTTTGTAAAAGAACCTGAACGCCGCGGGCACAGTTGTAATGAGCCTCACCAACAATCATAGGATCTAAAATACGTGATGTTGAAGTCAAAGGATGTACTGCCGGATAAATTGCCAAAGCAGCAATATCACGATCCAAGTTCGTTGTGGCATCCAAGTGCGTAAAGGTTGTTGCAGGAGCTGGATCCGTGTAGTCATCGGCTGGAACGTATACCGCTTGAACAGAAGTGATGGAACCCTTCTTTGTCGAAGTGATTCGCTCCTGCATGGCGCCCATTTCAGTTGCTAAGTTTGGTTGGTAACCCACCGCTGAAGGAATACGACCCAACAA
Organism: Pseudobdellovibrionaceae bacterium; assembly: GCA_046315835.1. Classification (GTDB taxonomy): domain Bacteria; phylum Bdellovibrionota; class Bdellovibrionia; order Bdellovibrionales; family Bdellovibrionaceae; genus JAJTIC01. The sequence goes on from JBKCXY010000315.1 coordinate 6,628, forward strand.
AGCAGAAACTTCTGCACCGGCCTGAGTAAATCGGAAAATGTTATCAACAAAGAACAGAACGTCTTGGTTTTTCACGTCACGGAAATATTCAGCAACGGTCAAGCCCGTTAAAGCAACACGCGCACGAGCACCTGGAGGTTCATTCATCTGACCGAATACAAGAGCTGTCTTCGCGATAACTCCAGATTCTTTCATTTCTCTCCAAAGATCGTTACCTTCACGGGTTCTTTCGCCGACACCAGCAAATACTGAGTAACCGCCGTGTTCTGTGGCAATATTTCGAATCAGCTCTTGGATCAAAACTGTTTTTCCAACGCCGGCACCACCAAACAAACCGATTTTACCGCCCTTTGCATACGGAGCGAGCAAGTCGATGACTTTAATTCCTGTCATCAACATCTCTTGGGCTGTCGCCTGATCTTCGAATTTAGGAGCAGCACGGTGAATTGGCCACTGTTCTTTTGCTTTAACAGGTCCCGCTTCGTCGATGGGCTCACCAACAACGTTGATGATTCGGCCAAGGACTTCCTCACCAACAGGAGTTGTGATCATGTTGCCTGTGCTTTTCACTTTTTCACCACGAACAAGACCCTCAGACGAGTCCATAGCAATCGTGCGCACAACGGAGTCCCCTAAGTGCTGAGCAACTTCGAGAACCAGGTTGAACTCTTGATCAGAGATTTGTTTATTTGTAACTCGCAAAGCGGCGTTGATTGGAGGAAGCTCGCTTCCTTCGAATTCGACGTCTACTACAGGACCCAAAACTTGTTTAATCTTTCCCAATTGCATCTTTAGCTCCCTATTTCAAAGCCTCAGCACCGCTTACGATTTCTGTAAGCTCAGTGGTGATCTTTTCCTGTCTCAATTTGTTGTAACTTAATGTCAACTTGCTCACGACTTCCCTCGCGTTATTTGTCGCGTTCTCCATCGCTGTCATACGAGCACCATGTTCTGCAGCTACCGATTCACACATGCACCGATAGACCTGAACACTAAAATGCTTCACCAGCATTTGATCAATGATTTGCTCTGGTTTTGGCTCGAAAATCATATCCAAAGAAAAACCTGCCACTTTAGCATCTTGAGCAGAAAAGCTTTGCTTTGAAAGATCAACCGGCAGCAATGTTTCAATCACTGGTCTCTGTGAAATCGCTGATTTGAACTCATTATAAATCAACTTCACTTCGTCATAAGCGCCAGATAAATAATTTTTCATCATTCGCTCAGCCAATTTAGATGCAAGATCATAAGAAACATCTTTATCGAGTTTTAAAATTGTCTCGATAGAGCGAACTCCCTTTCTTGCAAAATAGTCAGAGGCTCTTCGGCCGATAAACATAAAATCTACTTTGCTGAACTGAAAGGAATTATTCTTAATCCACTGATCTGTAAACTTATGAATCTGGCTGTTAAAACCGCCGCACAATCCACGATCCGATGTCAGTACAACGACAAGAACTCGTTTAACCTCTGCATGAGGAGTCATGAGTGGATGAGACACTCTCTGCGTCGCTGCGATGTCAGCAATGATCTTTAAGAGAGTATGCGCATAGGGGCGCATATTCACGATCTGGTGCTGAGCCTTTCGCAACTTTGCAGCAGATACAAGCTTCATCGCTTTCGTGATCTGCTGAGTGTTCTTAGTTGTTTCAATCCGCGCGCGGATTTCCTTTAAAGCTGCCATTACCTACGACCTATTTGTTGGACTGAAATACAGCTTTGAATTCACCAAGCGCTGCAACCAGTTGTGTTTTGGTTTCTGGCGAAATTGCTTTCTGTTCTGCGATGTTTTTCAAAATGAACGAGTGTTTTTGTCTAAGGAACTCAACCACTTCACGCTCGTATCTCTTCACATCAGACTCATGGATCACGTCAGTGTATCCAGAGGTAGCAGCAAAGATAATTGCAATTTGTTCTTCAACCTTCACGGGCGAGTACTGAGGCTGTTTCAAGATCTCAACCAGCCGGCGACCACGCGCCAGCTGCATTTGAGAAGCTTTATCGAGATCTGATGCGAAGGCTGCGAAAGCCTCAAGAGCACGGAATTGAGCTAACTCAAGCTTGATTGTACCGGCCACTGATTTCATAGCTTTGATCTGAGCCGCTCCACCAACCCGCGATACTGACTTACCCACAGAAATTGCAGGCCTGATCCCTTTGTAGAAAAGATCTGATTCTAAGAAAATCTGACCATCTGTGATCGAGATCACATTCGTTGGGATGTATGCAGAGATATCTCCGGCTTGGGTTTCAATGATTGGAAGAGCCGTCAATGATCCCCCGCCAGCTTCAGCAGAAAGTTTTGCCGCTCGCTCAAGCAATCGAGAGTGAAGATAGAATACGTCCCCAGGATAGGCTTCACGGCCGGGAGGTCTTCTCAGCAAGAGAGACATTTGTCGATAGGCTTGGGCTTGCTTTGTTAAGTCATCATAAATGATCAAAGCATGGCGACCACTATCTCGGAAGTATTCAGCCATCGCAACGCCCGCATAAGCAGATAAGAATTGCAACGGTGCTGGCTCAGAAGCACCCGCGACAACGATAGTTGTGTATTCAAGGGCACCCGCTTGGCGAAGCTTCTCTACAACGGCCGCAACAGTTGACTGCTTTTGCCCAATAGCGACGTAAAAGCACTGAACGTTCTGACCCTTTTGATTGATGATCGTATCGATCGCGATTGTTGTTTTACCCGTCTGACGGTCACCAATGATCAATTCTCGCTGGCCACGACCGATTGGAATCATAGAGTCAATCGCCTTGATACCAGTCTGCATAGGCTCATGAACTGGTTGACGAGCAATAATTCCTGGTGCTTTCAACTCGACCACTCGCGAATGAGCCGTATTAATTGGGCCCTTTCCATCAACTGGTTGGCCAAGGGCGTTCACAACGCGTCCTAAAAGGGCCTCGCCAACTGGAACAGATACGATTTTCTTGGTTCTCTTGACGAGGTCGCCTTCTTTAATAGAGCGGTCTTCGCCGAAGATCACCACGCCCACGAAGCTGTCTTCGAGGTTCAGAACCATTCCAAAAACCTCTCCTGGGAACTCAACAAGCTCACCAGCCATTACATTATCAAGTCCATAAACCCGAGCAACCCCGTCTCCTACGGACAAAACGCTGCCAGTCTCACTGACTTCGATTTTTTTATTATACTGAGAGATTTGTTCTTTCAGAATTCGGCTAATTTCATCGGCGCGAATAGTAGTTTCCATCTTAATTTGTTCTCCTGTTAAGATCCTCACTCAATCGAGTCAGGTGAGATTCAATGCTATCATTAAATGTCCAGCCACCAACCTGAGCAGTCAGTCCGGCGATCACTTTTCGGTCTTCTTGGAAAGTTAATACAACTTTCTTACCCGTAACCTTGGTAACGCTTTCTTCCAGCTTTTTGAGCGACTCGGCGGTCAATGGTTTTGCCGACTTCACCACACCACGAGTGACCCCGTGGTCGCGGTCGCTAATTTCTTCGAAGGAGGCAGCGACTTGATTAAAGACTGAAAGACGATCTTTATTTACCAAGACCGTTAAAAAACTCACGAATTCCTCAGAGGCCTTTACCAGCGCAGCCCGCAGAGCTTTAATTTTATCATCACCTGATACGATCGGTGAAAACAGAAAACTAGAGAGCTCAGGATTCTTTTCCAAGGCAGAGCTCAGCTCGCGAACCTCGTCAAAAACGCGCTGTGAAACACCTTTTTGCTTAGCAATTTCATAAAGAGACCTGGCATATCTTCTCGAAACTTCAGAAGTCTTCACTTTTGAACCCCTTGAATATTTTGGATGAACCGCCCTTGAAGTCGGCCATGATCTTCTCCAGAAATTTTATTGCCCATTTCTTCGCGCGCCAGCTTTGTTGCGTCTTGAATCATAGCCGCTCGAAGTGCGTTCTTTGCTCGCTCAACCTCAAGCTTTGCAGAAACCTGAGCCTCTTGACGAAGCTTCTCAGAGAGATTCTTTGCTTCTGCAATCAGCTGCTTCTTCATATCCGACGCCTCGGCGCGCGCTCGTGAGATCGTTTCATCAGCAGTGCTCTCAAGCTTGGTTAGGCGGACATGAATTTCTATTCTTTCATCTTCAGCAGCCTTTCGGGCCGCCTGTGATTTTTCTGCAGCGCTCACAAAGTTCGTCTTTTTATTAGCGAAGAAATTCTTTACTGGTGTTCTTAAAAAATAAAATAGGGTTCCAAACAGGAGTGAGACATTAAATGCTTGAGCGGCAACAGTGCCCCACGGTACGCCCTCCCCCTTACCGGCCGCTAGAGCCACCATCGGGAGTGTCACCATAAAAATTAGTAAACCAAGTGCTCTCATTTTCGACTCCAACTAAGATAGAAGCTTTTTTGAAATGGCGCTGGCAATAGAAGGAACTTCTTCTTTGAGTTTCTTTGTTTCTTCCGCAATCTCCACGGAGACTCGCGCCCGCGTTTCCTCAATAATTTGAGCGGATTCTGCTCGCGCCCGAGACACAATATTCTGATATTCAGTACCCGCTTCTGTTCTATGTTCATCGTAAATAGTCTTAATTTCTGTATTTAATTCTCGGGCTTTGGACTCATACTGCTGTTTCAATTCAGAAGCCTGTTTCATAAGTTCTTCCGCCAGGTCCTCTCCGCCCCTTGTTCTTTCTTCTCTCTTTAACAGGGCCTCTGTATATGGAGCAAAAACATAGAGTGAAAGAAATGTGACTCCCGCCATAAATACAATAAATTGGTAAACGATACTGATATTGATCTGGAGTTGTTCCAAAATTTCCATAGTAATCCCAGCTAATTTCTGAAAAATATTAGAAGCGTCTGGGAGTTAGCATCGAACTTGAAATAGGGTCAAGGGCTTTCGAAAATTATCAAGGATGCGCTTAGTTTTTAGGCATATATGAGGCGCCTTCAAAAACCACTCCCTCATCAATTCTCAAGGAAGGTGTTGTTACCGTGCCCTTGAACACTGCTGGTGGGTGCATAATGACGCGTCTGCGCGCGAAGAGATTTCCCTCCACGCGGCCACATATGATAATTGATTCGGCTTCAATTTGTGCAGAGACAAATGAACCTTCGTTAACTACGAGAGTGTCCTTAGTGAATATTTCACCTTTGAAGTCGCCCCCAATTTGCACAGTCCCCTCAAAGGTGAGCTTACCTTCGAAAGATGCGCCTCGATCGAGGATCGCTGTGATTTGGCCAAGGGATTCTTTATCAATCATTAAATTCCATTCTTGAGGCGATCCACAATGTTATTGAGTTCTTCATCTGTGTAGAAATGCACAGTTACTTTTCCCTTACCCTCAGCATAGTCAATAGAGACCTTGGTGCTCAAGATCTTTTGGACTTCTTCAGCAAGACTTTCGATTAACTTTGAAGAGACGTCTAATGAGATAGTGTCTTTGGATTGGCTTCCTTTTTTTGTAGAAGACACTAGTTTCTCAAGTTTTCTGACAGAAATCTGTTGCTTTGCAGCCTGAGCAGCCAGAGAGGTGATTTGTTCTGCAGATTGTAACGAGAGAAGAACTTTTGCATGGCCTGTGCTGATTGAGCCATCAGCCAGTAAATCACGTACTTTTTGAGGTAATGACAAAATTCGAAGGGCATTCGCTACAGTTGCTCTGTCTTTACCAACCTTCTCCGCAATTTGGTTTTGAGTCAGATCGAAGTCATCTGCCAGTCGCTGATAGGCCTCTGCCTCTTCAATAGGATTTAAGTCCTCCCGCTGGACATTCTCAATGATAGCCATTTCTAGAGTTGCCTTGTCATCAAAAGCCTTGAGGATGACTGGGACCTCATGAAGCCCAGCCAACTGAGCAGCTCTCCATCTTCTTTCGCCGGCAATGATCTCAAATCTTCCAGAGGGAAGTTTGCGCGCAACAATAGGTTGAAGAATTCCATTCGCTCTAATTGATGTCGCAAGCTCTTCGAGTGCTGCCTTATCAAAATGTGATCGTGGCTGGAAAGCCGAAGGAGTCATCTTATCAACAGCTACTTGCCAGATCCTTGCCTCTGCAGGAAATGCCGGGGCAACTGATTGTGCTACGCCCGCCGATGGGGCAACCATTGCTGTTTGAGCAGGGGCAGGACGAGCTGAAGATGGCTCTGAGTTGAGATCTGCTCCACCAAGTAATGAACTCAATCCTCGCCCAAGTCTTGATTTTTTGTTCTGAGAATCGTCAAGAAAATTAGACATTTAGATCACCGTATTCTTCTCTCTGTTTTGTTGTTCTCTGGGGTTCTGAGCGCTGGATGAGCTCGGCTGCGAGCTCCAGGTATTTCTGAGCGCCAATAGATTTTTGGTCGTAATCAAAGATGGACTGCCCGTGAGAGGGCGCCTCTGAAAGTCGCACATTCCGAGGAATAATTGCAGAAAACACCTTTTCTCCAAAATGTGTTTTGATCTCTGAAACCACCTGCTTTGAAAGGTTGTTACGTGCATCAAACATCGTAAGAACAATACCCTCAATATGTAATTGCGGATTGAAGTTTTTCTTGATCAGGCCTGCGCTATGTAAGAGTTGAGAGAGCCCCTCAAGAGCATAGTATTCACACTGCAGGGGAACCAAGAATGAGTTAGCCGCGGTGAGAGCATTCAGGGTCAATAATCCAAGACTTGGAGGGCAATCAATGAGGACATAGTCATAGGATTCGGAAACCTCAGCAATCGCGGACTTTAAGCGATACTCCCTTTGGGCGGCATCATAAAGCTCAAGTTCAGCACCAACAAGGTCTGGATTTGCAGGAGCTACAGAGAGATTTTCGTCACGAGTAGTCTGAATAATCTCAGCCAAAGACTTTTCACCAATAAGAACATGATAAATATTTGAGTCTTGGATCTCATGTCTTTTCAGGCCAAGGCCTGAAGAAGCATTTCCCTGGGGGTCGAGATCAACCAGAAGAACTTTTTTGCCCAACCTAGAAAGCGCAGAGGAAAGATTCACACTTGTGGTTGTCTTACCAACTCCACCTTTTTGATTCGCAATACAAATTATTTTTAACATTTATTACCTCGATTTTGAGAAAATCCCTTTTCTTCTGACACAGAGGTTAGCGAGATTTTTATTCAATTCAAGATTTTTCGCGTTTAATCCGATGTTCCACGTGGAACATTATGCGAAAACTAGTTGTTTCAATCATCCTCTTGCTGGCCGCCTGCAATAAGCCTGACCCAAATCCAGAGCTTAGGGATCCCATTCTTGCCGATCTTAAGTCTAAGTTGGGTGCCACCGAGGCTGCTGTAGAAGCAGAGGAAAAGCAGGTTGCTGAGTTCCAAGAGGCCCTCAAAAGTGCTGCGCCTCAGACCGGACAAGCTAAAATTGCACAGAAGCGGCTTTCTGAGGCCACTGACCGCAGGAACAAGGCACTGCAAATGAAGCAGTACTACCTTGTTAAAATAGAGTCCCGCATTGACCAGGCAAAAAGAGACTATCTCCGCGCCTTTGAAGATAAGCGGGACTGGCCCGATCCAGCTGAATACGAAAGCTATAAGGCTCAAGATGCCCTGCTGAGCGCGCCAAGAACCTGGTCTGTTAAAGAGAGAATGAAGGCCGCCCAACCTGAAAAGTAAAAATCAGCTGCAGGCGGTGGCCACTAATGTTCCACGTGGAACATTAGTCTTTTATTTTGGTAGTTTTAACGACAGCGAAACGAATCTCCCCGATAGGAAGCTTATACTCACCAAGAGCGCTTGGCTGCCAATAGCTGCATAGCTGCGATGGAATATCTGCAATCTCCTTCGCCCACTCCTCACTCTTCATATGAAAGAAGGCTCCGCCGCTTTTAAAAATCTTTCGAGTATTCAAAATCGATAATGCGATTGGACCATATCCGCGAGCTAGCGCATAAGAAACAGACCCCTCCGGCAGGCTCTCGACCGTGCGCGTTATTACCTCGACATTGGTCAGTTTCGTTGTCGCAGCCACGTGTTTTAAAAACTCTGACTTCTTCGCATCAGCCTCTACGAGTTTCACTTTAGTTGCAGGAAATAGAATTGCGTAAACCAAACCTGGAAAGCCGTTTCCAGAACCAAAATCATGAATCTCCGCGATAGAGGCAGATTTGCTGATAGCTCGACATGCAATAATGGAGTCAGCAAAATGAATGGCGTCAGCCAACGGAATTGTTTTTACACCGATCAAATTCAACGACCGATTAAATCTCAGAAGCTCATCATGATACTTTTTAAGTTTTGCTAATTGATCTGCAGAAATATCAGGAAACCACTCTGGAATTCTCCATGCGGCCCCAACTGCATCAGCTCCATCTTTCGCTATGCTCACTCATCATCTCCCTCAGCTTACGATTACCTTTCAAATGTATCATGATGGCCTGTATCGCTGAAGGATTTACTCCACTGATTCTCTGAGCCTGTCCCAAAGTCCTCGGCTTCACACGACTTAATTTTTCCCGCTCTTCCGTCGACAAGCCTTTGATCTGGCGATAATCCAAATCGTGATCAAGTCTTAGTTCCTCGAGCTTTTTCGCTTGAGAAATGAGCTCTAATTGTTTTTTTACGTATCCACTGTACTTGACTTCGATTTCAACTGCCTCACTGACATTGGGGTCGCCCGGAACTTCAAAATCAAACAGCGAAAGGTGTGAACACTGGACCTCTGTGCGTCGCAGAAACTCTTCGTAACTAATGCTTTTATTTAGAACAGTGGATGGAACAGAAAGGATTTTCTCTTGAGTGGCCTGGTTCGGATACAGCTTCGTCTCCCTGAGGCGACGCAAGAAATCAGCTCGCTGAACCTTTAAGGACTCAAGCTTTTCCTTTGCTTCCATCGGCAGCAGTCCTAGTCCGGCAGAAACCGAAAACAGGCGATCAATAGTATTGTCCTCACGAAGGACTAAGCGATGCTCAGCTCTTGAGGTAAACATGCGATAGGGCTCTCGAGTTCCCTTAGTGACCAAGTCATCGATAAGAACGCCAACGTAAGCCTCATCCCGCCCTAAAACGAATTCTTCTCTTCCAAGAATTTTTCTTGCTGCATTTATCCCTGCAATCAATCCCTGAACTGCGGCTTCTTCATACCCACTTGTCCCATTGATTTGCCCTGCCAGAAATAAATTTTCAATGGGTCGCGTTTCTAGTCTGTGCCAAATTTGTGTGGGCTCAATGAAGTCATACTCTACCGCATAGCCATACCGGACAATCTTAACGTTCTCTAAGCCAGGAATCGTTCGCAAAAACTCATCCTGCGATTCCTCGGGAAGGGAGGTAGAAATTCCCTGTAGGTAAATCAGGTCAGTGTCCAGTCCCTCCGGCTCCAAAAAGGTTTGATGACTTCCCTTATCCTCGAATCGAGTCACTTTATCTTCGATCGAGGGGCAATAACGAGGGCCCGTCCCCTCGATAATCCCACAATACAGAGGAGACTTATGCATATTGTTCTTGATGATTTCATGGGTCTTCTCTGTCGTACGAGTCAGATAACAAGCGATCTGAGGAAGCTGAAACTTCCTCTCTGATAAAAAACTAAATGGATAAAACTGAGGATCCCCAAATTGTTCTTCTGTCTTAGAAAAATCAATGCTTTGCTTGAGAAGCCTCGGCGGAGTCCCTGTTTTAAGCCTTTGAACATTGAATCCAAATTCACGCAACTGATCCGAGAGGCCAACGGCAGCTTTATCCCCAACGCGTCCGCCAGACATCTGCTTAAACCCAATATGCATCACTCCGTTAAGAAATGTTCCGGCCGTGATAATCACTGATTTACTCTTAACCTGGGATCCATCCTCAAGAACAACACCCGAACAAATTCGGTTTTCCAAAATCAACGACTTCACTTCACCCTGAATAACCTTGAGATGTGGCTGATTGAGAAGTGTTTCGGTCATGTATTGATTGTACTTCTGCTTATCTGACTGAACTCGCGTTCCTCGAACGGCAGGTCCTCGCGTAGAATTTAGTCTTTTATATTGAATACAAGTCGCATCTGCTGCTTTACCCATTTCTCCGCCAAGGACATCAAGCTCACGAACCATATGCCCTTTTGCCAGCCCACCGATAGAGGGGTTGCAGCTCATGTAACCAATTCGATCTAAGTTGGTCGTCACCATCAGAGTTCTGAGTCCTAAGCGTGACGTCGCCAAGCAGGCTTCAATTCCCGCATGACCAGCGCCTACAACAATGACATCAAAATCAACCGACATGATTTTCTCCACTACTTCCCAATACAAAACTCTTTAAAGACGCGATCCATAATTTGATCATCAAAACTCTTTCCTAGAATCTGTTGAATGCTCATTAAACTTTCCTTAAGCTCCAGAGCTACAAACTCTGCGCCTAAATCCCTCTCTAGTGACTCGGTAGCTACCCTGATCTGGCGCCCAGCAGAGGATAACAACTCAAACTGCCTTGCGTGCGATACTAAAGAACTGTCTTCAAAACCACTCACTAAAAGATGGTTATAAATCGCGCTCTTCAAAACTCCTGCGCTTCTTTTATCAAGGGCTGAGATAAACACAATTTTAGACCCACTAAAGACATGCTTCATTTCCTCATTGCTGAAAATTTTACTTGCCCTCAGGGTGCCCTCAAAAGCGTCGGTCAGCTGTTGAAGATTCTGATCCGCCGTATCGGCTTTATTAAAGATGATGAGCGCATCCTGAGCCCGCGTCCTTAATAGGTCGAGGGTTTTGGGCTCACTCCAATCCTTGGGGTTGGAATGATCAAAAACAAAAAGACACAAGTCAGCCTCCTTTGAGGCCCTTAAGCTTCTTTCAATTCCCAAGGTTTCAACTCGATCTATGCTCTCTCGTATTCCAGCAGTGTCTAGAACTTTAATCTGCAATCCCTCATGAGAAAAAGAGTCCTCAATAACGTCCCTTGTTGTGCCCGCAATCTCAGTAACAATTGCTCTTTCCTCACCCATGAGACAGTTCAATAAGCTGCTTTTGCCAACATTGGGAGCTCCGATCAGAGCAATTTTAACGCCTTCACGAACAAGGCGACCCGAGCGAAAGGTTCCAGCAAGTCCCTCAATTTCAGCCGCGATCTGTGTTAACTTTTGAACTAAAACATCGTTTGAGACATATTCCAGATTTTCCGTCGCAAAATCGATTCCTGCCTCTATGTGAGCCAAGCACCAGGTCAGGCTGCTCTCGATCCTTTCGATTAAATGAGACAGTCCGCCCTGCAGCTGCCTCGCTGCCTGTTTAGACGCCGCAAGTGATTGAGACTCGATCATCGATACAATGGACTCGGCCTGAACAAGATCTATCCGATTATTCATGAATGCTCGGTACGTGAACTCACCTCGATCCGCAGATCGAAGTCCTGCATTCGTCAGACATCTTAGGATTTCTGAAACAACAACAGGGCTACCGTGGCAAGAAATCTCGCAAGTTTCCTCGCCAGTGAAGCTTCTCCCGTGAGCGAAGTATGTCACAAGCACTTCATCAATTGTTTCATCACCTGATTTGAAAAGACCAAAATAGGCCTTGTGAGATTCGCCTTCCGAAGGCAGCGTCTTTAAAAAAGCTCGGACAGTGCTCCAGGACTTCTTTCCAGAGACCCGGACGACAGAGATGCCACCGCGACCAGGTGGAGTAGAGACAGCACAGATGGTGTCCTGATCGCGATGAAAATTCATAATCTACTCAGAGGCTCTGCCCTCTTGAGAGCCCTTAACTGGATAAATCTTAATTTTTTTGAATAAGCCATCACCAATCGAACGAGATTTCACCCTCGTATCGTTGGCCAAATATTGATGGATGATTTTTCGATCCTTCGGAGGAAGGGCTCTGAAATAGACGGACTTACCCTTTTCTAACGCAATTCCCTTAAGCTTCTCAGCAAGTTCAATCAATTGTTGGCTTGTTTCTTCTTGATAGCCATTGCAATCGATCATCACGTTGGTTCGGTCATCAGGAAAATTGTGCTGAATCACTCGTTTTACGAACAGCTGAATGGCCTCGATCATTTGGCCTTCTTTTTCTTTAAGCAGCTCTTCATCAGAACCAGAAAATTCAATGGTGATCTGAGGTTCACCCTTATCATCAGATCCCGATTTAATCTCAAAACTGAGGTCGAAACCCCCTTTTTCAAGAACACCTTCAACTGTGCTCGAAACTAAGTCTTCAAGCTCACTTGAGCCTTCCTTCTTTTTTCCTCCAAAAAGTTTACTAAAAAATCCCATAATTTCCCCTTTCTACGCTTTCGCTTCCTTCGTGGCTGCAACAGCAGACTTATCGCGCATGAAGATTTGTTGTTGTATGATTCCAAACAAGGTGCTGATGAAAATGTAGAGCGTAAGCCCTGAAGGCAAAGCCACCATCATCAAAGCAAACACGATCGGCAGAAACTGCAAAATCTTCTGCTGCATTGGATCCATCGTGGTTGGTGTAATTTTCTGTTGAACGTACATTGAAAGACCCATAAGTGCTGGCAAAACGTAGAATGGATCTTTCAGAGATAGATCATGAATCCAAAAAATAAATGGCGCCTGATAGAGCTCGATCGACTGACCAAGAACTTGATAGAGAGCAAAAAAGACCGGCATTTGCAGCAACATTGGTAAGCAGCCGCCCAATGGATTAACTTTGTGTTCTCTCATGAGATTCATCATCTCACTATTCAACTTCTGAGCATCGTCCTTATATCGCTCTCTGAGAGACTGAATCATCGGTTGAATCTTCTGCATCTTCTTCATCGAGTTGTAAGAGGCGATGTTAAATGGAAGAACAATAAACCTCACCAGGATCGTTAATACGATAATCGCGAGACCCCAGTTACCAACAAAAGTGTGAAACCATTGCAAGAGAACCAAGAGTAACTTGGCAATGGAGGCAAAAAATCCAAAGTTAATGATTCCGATCATCTCTGCATCAACACTTTTCAAAACGCCATGAGACTTTGGACCCGCATATCCCACATAGTTAAACTCCATCACTGGTTTAACAGCTGTCGGCTTATACTCCATTCTTGCACTCAAGACTTGTTCGCCAGATTTTGTCGTTTGTGAGAGTGGTCTTGCGAGAACTTTGATATCTGGCAAAACTTCAGACTTATCTGAAACAGCCGCTGTAAAATACTGAGAACTGATAGCGACCATCGCTCCAGAGGGAAACGACTTATCTAATATCTCGCCAAGATGGGAAACATTGAAGCGCTCGTTTTGGCCTCCGTAATGAGCCACAATCTCCTGATGCTCAAAGCTCGGAATGAGAAAACTGCCGGATCCATAGACCATCTGGGGTTCTGAAAGTGTCGTGGCAAAACCGCGGAATCCCGTTGGGGCGTTCTCGACTGTTAACTGGGTTCGAAAGGATCCCGTCTTATCATCGAATAGAATCTTCTTTTTAAGTGTTGCCCCTTCAAAAGTTGAAACACCTACAACCTCAAAATCGCTCACCTTATTGAGGGTAAATTCCATTGGCTTCTCAGTCGCCAGATTCAGCGTCGAAAAAAGTCCTTGCCCAGGAACGCTCCCAAGTTTTACTGGGTTCATTTCTCGATCCATATGGGTTTCCAGGGTCAAATCATGAAGACCCATTCCCTTACTGCTGACCCGAAACAACATTCCCGCCACTTTCATTTCCAAAAGTTGTTCGGGCGCTTCTGGATGACTTCGTGGTAAAGCTGGTTTTACTGAGGTCTCCGGTGATTTCTCCGTAGCGCTCAGGGCCCCCGTCTGCTCTTCAGTGACTCCAGGGGTAGGCTTAGCCTCGGTCGCAGTGGTTTCCGTCGTTTTTACTGGTGGGTACTTTTGAGTCAGGTAGCTTTGCCATCCAAAAAACACAGCGCCGCAAAGAATGATTGCAATGATTGTTTTCGGATCAAAAAAGTTATCTTGTCGTTCTTGCACAGCATGTCTCCTGGTGATGATGAGGTACGGGATCATAGCCAAAACGGCCTCCCGGACGACAACTCAAAATTCTTTTGAAAATAAAAAACAAGGCTTTGATGGGTGGATGGCCTTTAAGTGCCTCCACTGCATATTGAGAGCAAGAGGGTTCAAATCGACATGAGCCGCCCAAATGAGTTGTCAGAATTGTTCTGTAGGCCCCAACAAAAATAAGAAGGGCCTGGGAAATCAATTTAGACAATATTTCTGAAAGTCTTATCCAGAACTTGGATAAACTCTGAATGCTCGAGCTTTTGGTAAAAGTCGCTTGGCATTGGCTTAAGTAGAACATTAACGTCCATTTCTGGATTAAGACCTTTATCTCTAAAGACTCTGAAAAAATAATCTCGGCACCATCTTTTCAACCGATTTCTAACGACAGCGTTGCCTATCTTTTTGGTGATAGTGTAGCCGTACCTGAGTCGACCTTCGCTATTCTTGATATAAGCAAGAGAGAGCCAGCCCGTTGTCGTCTTTCTTTTTCCAGAGTTCTTAATCCTTAAAAAATCCGAACTCTTACGGATGACGATTGGTCGGTTATTTTCCACCAGTTTTTACAACAAGACGCTTTCTACCCTTAGCACGACGACGTGAAAGCACATCCTGACCATCTTTAGTGGCCATGCGTGCACGGAATCCATGAGTTCTTTTACGACGAACTTTACTTGGTTGATATGTACGTTTCATAGCTACTCCCAACTCAGACTTTACCTAAAGTCTCATTAATTTACGCAGTTACGCCTTATTTACGGCAAATTCACCCTTAGTGAAGTTCTGGGTTTAAACCATAGCGCAGCAATTTGGTCAACAGTTGTCATCTGTTTTTCCTCGGTGTATCCCCCCTCTTTCATCACGGCCGGGGGAATTGGGGGGTGGGCGTGGAGATTAATTCTGCCTTTTGGGAACAGATTAAATCCAATATTATTCAACAGGAACAGAATCCATCCCAGCTGACATGGGTGTCTTCGGTGTCCTACATTGCGACCGAAGGGGATCAAGAATGTCCTAAAATGGTCTTAGGTGTTAGGAATCAGTTCTTTCAGTATTATATCCAAGAAAGTTATCTTGATAAGTTCTACTTGGAAGCTCAAAAGCTGAATCATAACAAGCCCATAGTCATTGATTTGAGAATTCTTCCTAAAGATGAAACAGCAACTTCAGAAGCTCAAAAGTCATTTGAGGAACCCGCGACACCTGCTTATCGAGAGCCGGTTCAGCAAGTGAAGCCTCTCACGATGATGAATCTGGGGCCAGGTCGTCCTAACGAACAATTGAATCCAGATCTTACTTTTAAGAGCTTTGTTGTGGGTCGAAATAACGAATTTGCCCACGCTGCTTGTTATAATATTGCTCAGAACCCTGGAACGGGAAATTATAATCCCCTTTTTATCTCCGGACCTGTTGGAATGGGTAAAACCCACCTCCTCCAGGCGGTTGGGAATGAAATCTCTGCAGCATTTCCTCATTTGAGGATTTTGTACTTTTCAGCTGAGCGATTTTTGAATGAGTGTATTTCCCATATTCAAAGAAAAAGTATGGAGTCCTTCCGTCAGAAATATAGGGAATCTGCAGATGTCATTTTGGTAGATGATGTCCAAATGCTTGGGCGGGGTGAAGCTGTTCAAGGAGAGTTTTTTCATATCCTGAATGCCTTCATTGAACAAAAAAAGCAAATCGTCCTGGCTTCAGATCGCCTCCCTAAAGACATCATGGGTTTAGAAGATCGAAGCCGCTCGAGAATGGAATACGGAGTCATTGCTGACATTAAAATGCCTGACCTTGAAACTCGGATTGCGATCCTGAGATATAAGGCTGAAAAAGAATCCTTACGGCTCACTGAGGAAGTGATTACTCACATAGCCAGAATATCCAAAAGATCGATTCGACAGCTTGAAGGTAACTTAAAGAAAATAAAATTATATAGTGAACTCCAGGGTTTACCTATTGATATGGACCTCGTAAAGAGAATCATCCAGCATGAGGAGTCGCAGGGCACCATCTCTGTTGAGGATATTCAAAAATTGGTTGCTGATCACTTCCAAGTTCGACTCCAAGACTTAAAATCAAGCACTCGATCTAAGCAAATTGTCGTCCCACGACAAACTGCGATGTACTTAATTAAAAAGAATCTGGAGAGATCCTTAGTGGACATCGGAAGAGCTTTCGGTGGCAAAGATCACACAACTGTCATGAATGCGCTCGAGAGAATCGATATCCTCACTCAGAAAGATCTAGATTTAAAGAGTTCTATCGAGGAGTTACAAACCAAGATCCACAATATCACAGGGCTGTAGATGTGGACTGTGGGTTAAGCTGTGGAGAATGCTGAGTACTAAATTGTGGGTCTTTTTAATCCACAATTTACGCAGAAAGTTACCGATTTTGCACACAGCTATAATCCACATAGATTTTTTAGTGTTTACAAGGGTTTAATTCGTTTGCTAGTTTTTCCACGCTCCTACTACGTCTACTAGTTTTTTATATATATAAGAAAGTAGATAAAGAAGATGAGGAAAGAGTTATGAAACTTGAAATTGAAAAAAAAGATCTGATGAATCTCATCGGTAAAACTCAGAACATTGTCGAGAAGAGAAACACAATGCCAGTGCTTGTGAATGTTCTTCTCGAAGCTGACCAGAACAGCCTGAAAGTTTTTGCAACGGATCTTGAAGTGAGTTTAACAGATTCTGTTCCTTGTAAAGTTCATCAAAGTGGTAAAGTCGCTGTCAGTGCCAAGTCACTTTTTGAAATTGCCAAAGAATTATCTGAAGGTTTTATCCAACTCACAAAAAAAGAAAACAATTGGTTAGAAATTAAACAAGGTAAATACAACTCAAAAATAGTTGGTATTAGCGCTGAAGAGTATCCTGTTTTCCCAACTTCAGTCGCACAAAATTTTATCGGAATTGAATCAGAAGTACTTCAGGATATGATCGATAAAACTCTCTATTCTGTTTCTACTGATGAAACTCGGTATCATCTGAACGGTGTTTATTTCGAACAAAAGTCAGATTCAGGTTACACCATGGTCGCAACCGATGGGCACCGACTTTCTCTGATTTCAAAACAACTTGATGAGAAGAAAAACATTGTCACTGGTCAAGGTGTTATCATCCCTCGAAAAGGGTTGTACGAAATTAAGAAACTTTTAGAGTCCATCGGTGGTCTATTTGATTTAGCCATTGAAGGGTCGCAATTGATTGTAAAGCATGGATCGACCACTTTGATGATTCGATTGATTGAAGGAAAGTACCCAAATTATCAACAGTTTATTCCACAAAAACTCTCTCGGAAGATCAAAATCAATCGAGAGGCATTCCTGACGTCGTTAAAACGAGTTTCCTTGCTGGCTAATCATAAATCTAAAGCCGTCACACTTTCGCTCAGCAAAGGTCGCATGGAGATTGCTTCAAATAATCCCGAACTTGGCGATGCTAAGGAAGAGATTGAAGTGGGTTATGATGGTCAGGATATGAAAATTGGTTTCAACGCAAAATATATCACTGATATTTTAAATGCCATTAACGACGATGAAGTTGATTTTGAAATCAATGATCAATTGTCTCCAGGTCTTATGAGACCTCATAACGACCAAAACTACACTTGTGTCGTTATGCCTATGAGAATTTAAGAATGCATGTTTCAGGGAATATATCTAAACCAATTTAGATCTTACCCTGAAGCGACTTTTCAGTTCTCTCCTCAAGTAAATATTTTTGTCGGAAAAAATGGGGTTGGGAAATCAAACCTCCTTGAAGCCCTTTGCCTCATCACTCAAGGAGAGTCCTTTCGGTATTGTGAGAATAGCAACCTGATTCGTCACGGTTGTCAGTCAGCTTTTGTGAGAAGTAAGTTTAAATCGTCGGAATTTCTTTTTGATGTCAGTTTAGAAATACTTAAAAGCAAAAAGAACTTTCAGATTAACAACAAAAGATCTAATTCCGCTGAATTACAGCGCCGCTTTACTTCTGTTGTTTTTTCGCCTGAATCGTTGGCGGCAATTAAAGAAGGTGCAGATCAAAGGCGACAGCTCGTCGATGATGCTGTTGTGCTGTTTGACCCCAAAAGTTCTGAAGTTATTACTGAGTTCAGAAAGGCTCTAAAAACAAGGAACCGGGTGCTGCGCGACTATGGAGATCAGAAAGCCTCCAAAAAGGACACCTTGGCCATTTTAGAAAGTTTAGAGCCCATTTACTTGAAGTACTCAATCCACCTAACGATGGCGAGAATCCAAGCTTTGAAGGCGTTAAACTCTGAATTTAATAATGCGATGCGAAGTATATCTGAGAGCAAGGATGTGGATATTTCCGTGGAATATGTGTTCTCAGACCATAATGCGATTGATTTTTCAGCCGAAGACATCACTTTTTTGCTCAAAAAAAGGCTCTTTGAATTGCGCGACGCTGAGCTTTCTAGCGGAAGCTCTTTAGTTGGTCCTCAGAAGCACGATATCAGGATTCTATATAATCAAAATGACTCAAGATTTTACTGTTCGCAGGGGCAGCAAAGAGCCCTCATATTATCTTTCAAAATGGCCCAAATTGTGTATCATAGAAAGCTTCATGGAAGCTTCCCTATTTTGATGTTGGACGATGTTCTCTCTGAACTTGATTCAAGCAAAAGGGAAGCTCTCATAAGATTTTTAGCGAGCATTGAAACACAGATTTTTTTGACGACAACAGATCTTACGGAGTCCGTGGGACTGAACGATCGAGAAATGTCTGTGATTCAAGTCAACGAAGGATGAAGAAATGAGCACGGATACACAGAAAGCTTATACAGCAGATTCGATTCAAGTTCTTGAAGGGCTTGAAGCAGTTCGAAAGAGACCAGGGATGTATATTGGTGATACCGGAGTTCGTGGATATCATCACCTTGTGTATGAAATCGTGGATAACTCGGTTGATGAAGCTCTTGCTGGTTTCTGCTCACACATTAACATCACAATCAATACAGATGAGTCGATCACTGTCGAAGATGATGGTCGAGGGATCCCCGTTGACAATCACAAAAACGGAAAGAGCGCCCTTGAAGTCGTTATGACTGTTCTGCATGCTGGTGGAAAATTTGACGGAGGAACTTATAAAGTTTCTGGTGGTCTTCATGGTGTTGGGGCCTCTGTTGTGAATGCGCTCTCTTCACGGGTGGCTGTGGAAGTTCGACGTGCTGGCTTTGTTCATCGTCAAGCCTACGCTAAAGGAGCTCCTCAGGGAGGACTCGAAAAGGGCGAAGCCACTGATAAAACAGGAACTAAGACAACCTTCAAGCCCGATCGTGAAATCTTCAAAGATGAAGGAATCACTTTTGACTTCACCACTTTGGCAAATCGATTTCGCGAGCTCGCGTTTTTAAATGCGGGACTTTACATTTCTTTGAAAGATGAAAGAACAGGAAAGAAGCAAGAATTTCAATTCTCTAATGGGATCGCTGAATTTGTCAGTTACATGAACCAGAGTAAAAAAGCGATTCACAGTGAAGTCATTTTCATTAAAGGAGAAAAAGAAAACGTTGAAGCAGAAATTGCTCTTCAGTGGAATGACTCTTATTCCGAGTCAATTTTCACATATTGTAATAATATCAATACCATCGAAGGTGGAACGCACCTCGTGGGATTTCGCGGAGCACTCACAAGAACCACAAACTCTTATGCTTCGGAAAAAAATCTTTTGAAGGATTTGAAAGTATCTCTCGAGGGGGAAGATATTCGCGAAGGTTTAGCTGCAGTTATTTCTGTAAAAGTCCGCGAGCCACAATTTGAAGGACAAACAAAAACAAAACTTGGAAACACCGAAGTTAAGGGAATCGTAGAGTCCTTACTGAATGAAAAACTCGCCGATTGGTTTGATCGAAATCCAGGCGTTGCAAAAACCATTATTGGCAAGAGCGTTGAGGCTGCGCGTGCTCGCGAAGCCGCAAGAAAGGCTCGCGATCTAACTCGTCGAAAGACTGCTTTGGACGGAGGCTCTTTGCCGGGAAAAATGGCGGATTGCCAAGAGAGAGATCCAAAGTTGTGTGAATTATACTTGGTTGAGGGTGACTCGGCCGGTGGCTCAGCTAAACAGGCTCGCGACCGTCGAACGCAGGCTGTTCTGCCATTGAAAGGTAAAATCCTTAACGTGGAAAAAGCACGTTTTGATAAAATGCTTTCCAATGATGAGATTAAATACATGATTTCAGCTTTAGGCACGGGGATTGGAAAAGATAATATCGATGCTAACAAAATTCGTTATCACAAGATTATAATCATGACAGATGCGGATGTGGATGGGTCACATATTCGAACTCTTCTTCTCACCTTTTTCTATCGTCAAATGCCGGAAGTTCTCGAAAAGGGATATATCTACATCGCTCAACCACCTCTTTATCGAGCTAAAAAGGGACAACTCGAAGTCTATCTGAAAGATGATTCTGCACTGACGGAGTTCTTGTTAGGTTCTGGCTTGAAAGATGTCCGAATCAAATCTGCAAAATCAGGCCAAGAGACCGAAGTTCGGAAAATTATCCTATCAATTCAAAAATTCAATCAGCTTTTGAAGAACTCGAGGGCAAAGTATGACCCAGCAGTTCTTTCCTTCTTTATTAGTAAAGTAGCTGATCATGACCTCGTTTTTGGATCCGAGGCAAAGCTGACAGCTGCACTTTCAGATTTGAAAGACTGGGTTTCAACAAATAGCGATCTTGGGATCACAGAAATCCAAACCAAGCTCAGTATGGAAGATGGAAAGCCAGTGGCGTATGTAAATACGGTGAGATTTGCAGAGCGAATGACGACGAAACTCAATGCAGAGGTTATCCTTGCTTCAGAGTGGATTGAGCTCAGCAGTCTTTGGGGTGAAATTCAGGGTATTTCCAAGCTTCCGATCTCTATCGAACTCGATAAGAAAGAGTTCTCATTTGACAGCTACGATTCATTTTACGGATTTGTGATGGAAAACACCAAAAAGGGATACTACATCCAGCGCTATAAGGGATTGGGAGAAATGAACCCTGAACAACTTTGGGAGACAACCCTGAATCCGGAAAATAGAAACCTTCTCAGAGTCACCATTGACGATGCCGTGGCTGCCGACGAAACCTTCTCTGTTTTAATGGGTGAGCAAGTCGAGCCACGAAGAAAATTCATCCATGATAATGCACTCATGGCGAGAGGATTGGACGTATAAGATGGAACAAAAAGGCGTAACCCTCGTAGATATCAATAAAGAAATGCGTGAGGCCTACCTACAGTATTCAATGAGCGTCATTGTGGGTCGAGCCCTTCCCGATGTGAGAGATGGATTAAAACCAGTTCATCGTCGCGTGCTCTTTGCGATGCACGAGATGAGCAACACTCACGATAAACCATATAAAAAATCTGCTCGTGTCGTGGGTGACGTCATCGGTAAATACCATCCTCACGGCGATGGAGCTGTCTACGATACCATGGTGAGAATGGCGCAAGATTTTTCATTGCGCTACCCCTTGATTGATGGACAAGGTAACTTTGGATCTATTGATGGCGATTCGCCAGCAGCCCAACGATATACCGAAGTCAGAATGACTCGTTTGGCAGAAGAAATTCTTGCTGATATCGAGAAGGAAACCGTTCCCTTTGGTCCCAACTATGACGATTCACTAGAGATACCGCTCGTATTACCAGCCAAGTTTCCAAATCTATTGGTGAACGGATCAGCGGGTATTGCTGTGGGAATGGCGACGAATATTCCTCCGCACAACCTGGGGGAAGTGATTGATGGGTGCGTGCATTTGATTAAAAATCCCAATTGCAGCATCGATGAAATTATCGAAAGAATTCCCGGTCCTGACTTTCCATCTGCCGGAGTGATTCTTGGGAGAGAGGGCATTCTTCAGGCTTACAAAAAAGGCAAGGGCATCATTACGCTCAAAGCTGTGGCGGAAATTGTTCAGAAGAAAGACCATGAAGAAATTGTGGTTTCTGAGATTCCTTATCAAGTCAATAAAGCGAAGCTTATTGAAACCATCGCAGATCTTGTTAAAGAAAAACAAGTCGAAGGTATTTCTGATATTCGGGACGAATCATCTCGTGAAGGCATGAGAATCGTGATCCAAATTAAACGAAATGAAAACGCCTCTGTGATTTTAAATCGTCTGTACAAATTTACTCAGATGCAAGTGAGCTTTGGTATCATCATGCTGGCTCTGGATGCGAAAAATCAGCCAGTGACCATTGATATTAAAGGAATGCTCCAAGCATTTGTTGATCATCGAAGAGATGTGGTCACCAAAAGATGCATTTTTGATCTTAAGAAAGCACAAGAAAAAGCGCACATTCTCGAAGGCTTAAAAAAGGCCCTTGATAACATCGACGCGGTCATCGCAACGATCAAAGCGTCTAAAGAAGCCAAAGA
>JBKCXY010000316.1:0-3934 GCA_046315835.1 Pseudobdellovibrionaceae bacterium
GTAGAGCCCATATATGATTTCAAAAATCGAGTCACATTAAGGACAAGTGGATTACTGTATGAAGGGGCAGGGCAAACCGATAGAGTCGCAGTAATTTCTTTTCTTTGAAAACCTAGGCCAAAAATTTCAAATACTTTTCCAAACAGAACAGGTCCTGACTGATTCCAAATTTTAATGAAATCCGGCGTTCTGTCTTTGGCCTCCTGGGCCCATGCCGGATCAATTTTTCGCTTAGGTGTGTTGGAGCAATTTGAATCGTAAAGCCAACTGTATTCAAAGAAAAGCTTGGGTGTCGACGGAATCTCCGCTTGCGCGAGCGTCAAAAATAAAAATGAAATAACGAACACAAGCTTCATACTGCTCCCTTGGATACTGATGACTAATGGTGCCCAGCGAGGGACTCGAACCCCCATGCCTCTCGGCGCTAGGTTCTAAGCCTAGTGTGTCTACCAATTCCACCAGCTGGGCACGCCGAAAATTAAGATTAAAAACTATGTAGTCGAATTACTTGGCTTCTGCAATGAGCTTTTTGTAATCCGGAGCTCTCATCAAAGCTGCCAATTCTTTCTCGGTGTCCATTTCAATACGAACGAGCCAACCGTTGTTCACAGGGTCGTCGTTCAAAACGGAAGGATCTTCGTTCAATGCAGAATTGACTTCGATCACTGTTCCGGAAACAGGCGCATAAAGATCGCTCACGGCTTTCACGCTTTCGACAACACCGAAAGGCTCCCCTTGGTTGACCTTTTGACCTTCTTCAGGAAGTTCTACGTAAACAACTTCGCCGAGAGCACTTTGGGCATACTCAGTGATTCCCACAGTGACGATATTTTCATCGACTTGAGCCCACTCATGATCTTTGGTGTAGTAATAATCTTCAGGAATATGAAATGCCATCGGGTGCTCCTTTATTTCTTTAAAAACGGCGTCGAAACCACTTGAGCTTTCACTTTTCGGCCTCGAATATCCACCAAAATTTGCGAACCTTCTGCGGTGTGTGCAGCGAGCACATAACCTATGCCGATCGGTTCATCTAAAGAAGGCGAATGAGTTCCACTAGTTACCAACCCGATTTCTTTATTGTCAAAAGAAAACAGGGCATAGCCATGACGGGGAATTCCCTTCTCGAGCATCTTAAACCCAACCAGCTGGCGCTTGAGACCGCCTTCTTTCGAAGCCAGGATAGGTCCCTTGCCGATAAAGTCTTTCTTGGTGGGTTTAATCACCCATCCCAAGCCTGCTTCATAGGGTGAGCTGCGGTCATCGATCTCGTTGCCATACAGAGAATACTTCATCTCTGTTCTGAGGGTGTCCCTCGCCCCGAGGCCGATGGGTTGAACGCCATGGGATGCCCCTTTTTTGAGCAATTCTTGCCAAAGAGCCACGGTGCCTGCCGCTTTAACAAAAACTTCGCCGCCGTTTTCCCCCGTGTAGCCTGTGGTCGCCACATAGCCAAGAAAGCCTTGAAATCGAAATTCACGGATGGAGTTCTTAGGTAGCTCACTGACTTTGAAGCCAAGAACCTCATCGAGCAATTGGGGAGCTTTGGGGCCTTGAACGGCGATCTGTCCCCAAGAATCACTTTCATTAGTGAGCTCAGCGCCTTGATTGTTCGCTTTCATCCATTCGAAATCTTTTTGGATATTGGCTGCATTCACACACACCAAGTAATCTTGGTTTTTCTTCAGGCAATAAACATAAATGTCGTCGACCAATCCGCCCTGAGCGTTGGGTAGCAATGAGTAGTGGGCCTGGCCTTCTTCGAGTTTTGAAACGTCATTGGTGGTGAGCCACTCGAGACTCTTCAAAGCATTGGGTCCTTTGAAGCGAATTTCACCCATGTGGGACACATCAAAGAGCCCCACATGAGTGCGGACACAGTCATGCTCTTCGCGAAGGCCTTTGTATTGAATGGGCATTTCCCATCCAGCAAAACCTACCATTCTTGCACCTAATCTGACATGTTCTTCAAAAAGCGGAGTTCGACTTAATTTTTCCATGTTCGAGGTTGTACAATGAACCCCCGATTCACGCAAAAGACATTTCAGTATTTTGACTTAGCCCACAAGAATAAAAACAACGCCAAATGGTTCGAAAAGAATCGTGCTCTTTATGAAGACCATATCAAAGCTCCTATGGCCCATTTAGTCACAAGAATCCGGCAAGAATATCAATTGGACTTGCCCCGAATTTCTTTGGACCCTTCAGCCGTGACTCGCCCGTTGAGACCTAAAAATAGGGCCGCTCAAGGTGGGGGTTTGGT
This sequence comes from Pseudobdellovibrionaceae bacterium, assembly GCA_046315835.1. Classification (GTDB taxonomy): domain Bacteria; phylum Bdellovibrionota; class Bdellovibrionia; order Bdellovibrionales; family Bdellovibrionaceae; genus JAJTIC01. The sequence goes on from JBKCXY010000316.1 coordinate 2,264, forward strand.
GAAAAATTTCTCTCATTTTACATTGTGGGAAAAGAAAACATCCCTCTTTGAATGGAATCCGGGAATTCATTTTCAAGTGGGGCAAAAGCCCGACGACAACTTTTTGGGTCTTGGACTTTATATGGTGTCTTCGCGCCAGCTGAGTCTTTTGCGAGTGGCCACTGTCGAGGATTTTGAAGAGATCGATTCCCTTCTTGAAGATAAAAAGCTGAAGAAAATTTGGGGCGGACCTCTGGGTGACAGGTACAAACGATTTCCCAAAGGATTTAATCATGAAGATCCTCGGACCAAGTATTTGTGGTACAAGCAGTTTTACCTCGGCAAAAACTTTTCACGAAAAGAAGTGATTTCTCCGAAATTCATCGAAAAGAATGTCAGTGACTTAGAATTGGCTCTGCCTTTTTTCAATTGGGTCAGAGCCAAAGTCGGGACTTATCGCAGATAAGTATTTTTACACATTCCCCAGGCACCTTCGTGGATGAGAACTGTGACCTCACGGCCTTTGTCACTCAGGTTCACTTTGCCATTTCCGTCTTTGGGGAGACCTCGCCCCCAAGGGGTATCGGTCACAAAAGAGTCTTTAGGACCCACTTCAGTGATCACTCGAACATCCACGATGTTATCATTCAAGCGTGACAGTGGCGTGAACTCTTGCACGATATACTCCGAAGGATTACCCAGGATGCGCTCACGAACCTGTTGCACTTCTGATCGGTTGATCTTAGGACCTACCCAAACGGCATCTCCACCGCGTCCATCCACCTTTTTAATCACATAGCGCTCGAGATTGTTGAAGACTCTGTTGAGGAGCACTTCATTGAGGACGCCATCGCGATTGGCAAATCTCTCAGTCGGAATGTTCTTAATGATCGGTTCTTCTTTCAAATAGAATCGAATAAGTTCTTCCACATACAGATAGAATTCTTTATCGCCGATGAAATCAATTCCGGGGGTGTAGTTCAAGCCCACTTTGCGATCCATGAAAGCTTGAGTCAGTCCTCGCGCCTGTTGGGAAGCACTTTTGCCTGCTGTGATCCAGTGGCCATATCCCAGATTGCGAATCATGATTTCCAAATTTTCAACGACAATTTTTTTCTGGTTTAAATCATCTTGAAAAGATTTAATGGCTCCTTCGTTGAATTCTTTTCTGGAGAGAGGGGTTCGTGAAGATCTATTTTCCTTTCGGAGATTTTCAATGATATTTTCAGCTGCTTTTACAATCCAGCGCTCATAATTTACAGGGTGAGACATATCCAACCAAGAGTGCTCTCCGTTGAGAACCACGTATCCCACTTTCTTGGAGCGTTTTTCAGGGTGTGTTTTGTCGTAAAGATAAACGCCTCGCGGGGTGACTCTGAGCTGCTGGTTAGAGTTGGGTGTCACGGTGGGAATTCCACGATCTGCAAAAAGTTTTCGCACGCGGTTATCTTCATTATCAGCATAGGGCGGGGTCATATAGAGCACTGCCACTCCACCAAAATCAGCGGCGCGAGCTTTAAAGCGCTTAGAAATTTGATCATAGAACTCGTCAGCCATTCGAACTCGGAAAGCATCTTTGAGCTCGGGGAACTGTTCCAGCAAATGATCTTGAGCCAGTTTCATATCTCCAAGGCCACCAATGAACCCCGGGTTGTCTTCGATCACTCGCCAGTTTCCGCGGCGGTCTCTGAT
>JBKCXY010000317.1:0-4902 GCA_046315835.1 Pseudobdellovibrionaceae bacterium
CCTCCTTGCATGGCCAGATCCTCCTTGATTTTGCGCCATCCGATTGGCATACAGCGACATTCTGTCACTGGGGTTTATCTTCACCTATGTATCAGAACGGAATATTTCGAGATTTTTTTGAGTCTAGTTTTTGAAAATTTGTTGAAGCTTTTGACAGGACTTCTCTTTGAGAAAAAGAGTTTTGACTGATCATTGAGATGATCGAAGATTCTTATCTGCGCTGACTGAAAATTGTGAGGGTAAGAAACTTACCCTCACAGGCGCAGGAAACAGACAATATAGTTCAGCAATCACAACAGACTTGAAGCTGGAACAAGTTAGCGGTGGGTGATCAGTTGAGATCAGTTGCCGCGGACGTTCGGTGGTCTATTAGCCACCGAATGTCTTGTTCAAGAGTCCAAGTGCTACGTTGGATGTCTGGTTGGCTTGAGCGAGGACAGATGTACCGGCCTGCAACAAGATATTACTTCGTGTCATTTCAGATGTCTCTTCAGCAACATCCACATCTCTGATTCGAGAGTTGGCGGCTGACATGTTCTCAACTGAGTTCTGGATATTAGAAACAGTTGTTTGCAAACGGTTCTGAAGGGCACCGAAGTCCGCTCTCATGGCAGAGATTGACATGATGGCAGTATCGATGGCTGACAGAGCATTCTGTGCTGACGCTTTGTCCGCGACAGAAGTCAGATTCATTCCGAGTGCAGCTGAGTTCGCATCTGCTTTTGAAGAGTCAAAAGAGATACGGTCAATTTCTGGATTGTTTCGAATACCAACCTGGAAGTCCATGATGGAACCCACACCGGCGAGTAACTGAGTTCCGTTGAACTCTGTCGCGTCGGCGATACGATCGATCTCTGAGATCAACTGATCGTATTCCACGTTCAAGAACTGTCTCTCGACTGGTCCGATGGTGTCAGAAGCTGCTTGTACTGAGAGTTCTCTCAGACGAATCAGAATCGAGCTGAGCTCGTTCATCGCACCTTCCGCCACTTGGACGAGTGAGATTCCGTCGTTGGCGTTTCGAGCAGCTTGCTTAAGACCTCTGACTTGAGCTCTTAAGTTTTCGGAGATCGCGAGTCCCGCGGCATCATCCCCTGCTCTGTTGATTCGGTATCCTGATGAGAGTCTTTCCAAACTCTTATCAAGAGACGTCTTTGTGTTCCACAAAACTCTTTGTGAGTTCAGTGAAGCTGTGTTCGTATTAATTCTCAAACCCATAAGTCCTCCTCCGTGAAGAATCACAAGCATCAATCCGTGATACTTGGTGAACCGATTGGTTCAATGGGTAAATTGCTTATTACACTGATCGGCGCACTTTAAATTTCCTAAAGTGAGACGATCTCATTTTTAGAAAATCTAGTCTTTGGTCTTATGCGAACAGCGTTCCGTGCAGCTCAGTCTATATATATGTAGGAGCTACAGTTTCTAGACTTAAGCTGCATTTATTTTGGCCAGAGAAAGAGCGATAACTATAAGGAATGTTTAGAAAATTTGAAAAATGAGGTTGTTCATGAAAAAGCTCCTGACCACAAGAACTTACGCGCTGATGTTGGCTTTGGCCCTCACCGCCTGCGGAGCTGAAAAAAAAGATCCAAAAGATCTTCTTCCGCCTGATAACACGAACAACAACCAATCCACCACCACCACCGGGGTACCGGTCACCACGTCGACGGTATCGGTCACCACAACCACGTTACCGGTCACAACGACGTTGCCTGGTGGTTCCACAACAACAACTCTTCCTGTGACGACCACAACGGTACCGGTCACCACAACCACGGTACCGGTCACCACGACGACTTCACCGGTCACAACGACGACTTCACCGGTCACCACGACGACAAATCCTGGAAGCTGTCAGCCAGTTCCCGGACAACGCCCTGCTGGAACACTTGCCATCAATAATGGAGCTGCGGCAACCAAATCCAAAACGGTGCAACTCACTTTGGGATTTGATGAACCGAGTGCGATGAAAATTTCTAATGATGCCGATTGCCGCTGCGGAACTTGGGAAAATTTTTCTACGACAAAGAGCTGGAGTCTGGCCGTTGAGAACCAAAGTGCCGTCGTGAGCGTTCAATACAAAGACTATGATGGGGTCCCCTCACAGTGTGTTCGAGCTTACATTCTTCATGACTCTTTAGCTCCGACAATTCAACTCTCTGCAGATGCAGGTAATTCCTATCGAGATGGCGATGTGCACTTAGCAAATCTTTCTATCAAAGACACAGGTGTTGGATTGAAAGCTCACCGCTGTTTGCTCAATGGGGTCAGTGTTATTTGCTCCCTCGACTCGGTGGGAAATTCCCGTGTCAACCTCGGAGCATTAGCGACAGGGAGCTACCGACTCAGTGTTGAAGCTTCCGATCGTTTAGATTCTGCAAGTACGGCTAGTGTCACTTTCGATGTCTTACCTAAATATAGAGATATTCAGCAGCTCGTCGACATTCAGTCGAGTAACAAAGTAGATGTTCTTTTCATTGTCGATAACTCGGGCTCAATGCAATATGAGCAACGGAGTATGGCACAGAGAATGTCCTCCTTCATGCAACAGCTGGTAGGACTTGATTATCGAATTGGAATCACGACTACTGATCCAGTGGACAAAAAAATTGGAGATGGAAATCTCGTCCCCATGACTGGCCTTACGAATACATTCGTGATTGATAATCGAATGCCTCTGAATGATGCCCAAAGAATTATCGGTAATACCTTGCAGAGAAGCGAGACAGGAAATTCCTCAGAACAGGGAATTTATGCCACTTATCGATCCATCGAAAGATTTGTAGCTCCCGGCGGAGCTCCTCATAAGAATCTTTTCAGGAATGATGCAGGATTTGCAGCCGTGGTGATTTCTGACGAAGACGAATCTGCGAGTGGTCCAAAGAATGATCCGCAAAATCTAGTTAACTTTGTGGACTCAACATGGCCTGGAAAGAAGTTCTCCTTCCACTCCATCATTACAATTCCTGGTGATACAGCTTGCCGAAACACCGAGGGTGCCGCATTTGGTGTTCGTTACCAACAGCTGTCTCGGTTGACAGGACTTGGAACCGTCGGTGGCTCGATCATTGGATCTGTCTGCGCAACCGATTATGGATCACAATTGCGCGGAATTGGAGACAGCGTTCGGCAGATGGTGAGAACGATGGATCTGGAATGTTCACCGATTGGACCTACGAACTCTTCGGTGGTTGTTCTCTTTAACGGAGCGAACTACACCGAGCCTTACGAAGTCCAAGGCCTCAAAATCCTTTTCCAAAGAAATCTCCCAGTGGGCCGCTACGAGCTCCGCTACCGCTGCCTCTAAAAGTGCGGCCCCATATTTGGTGTCGCACAGAAACTGACTCAAAACCCTATCCCTTCAGCAGAACGCCGTCCTCTCACTACCTAACTCTCTAGAGAAAAAAGGGAAATCGGACGGAATTTCTGTTTCTTGTTTTACAAGAAACAGAAATCACCAACGAACACGCAGATTTCGTAAGTCAATGTTGGCTCCATTGAGGCGGTAGCATTCACCAGGGACAGGATTTTGAGTCAGTTTCTAAAATTCAATTAACTGCGGACCCAGGTTTGAAACTCCAGGTCTCCAGCTTGTTCTGAATTTTGAAGCTTGAGTCCGCTTTGCTCAAAGGCAGGAAAATAACTATCCCCTTGATAGTCCTTCTGGATCACCGTCAAAAAGAGCTTATCTAACAAGCTCATGGACAAGGCATAAATTTCAGATCCCCCAGCAATGAAAACTTCTTCTTCGGGAGCTGAGCGACCCGCAGCAATCTCGAGCGCTCTCTCGAGAGAAGTCACAACCATCAACTGATTAGAATCTATTTTGATTCTCTCTGGAGGGACATAGGTCGAATCACGAGTCACCACGATATGAAAGCGATTTGGCAGTGCACCGGGAAGTGATTCAAATGTCTTTCGACCCATGATCAGAATTTTGCCTTTAGTCTTTTCTTTAAAGTATTTGAGATCCTCGGGATAATGCCATGGCAACCGATTGTTAAAACCAATCACTCGGTTCTTCGCCATGGCAGCAATCGCACACAAAATCATTTACACCGCGACTTCTGCTTTGATGGCCGGGTGAGATTCATATCCCACAATTTCAATATCCTCGAACTTGAAATCAAAAATGTTTTTGATCTCAGGATTGAGCTTCAACTGAGGCAGTGGTATGTGCTCACGGGTCAGTTGTAGTTTTGCTTGTTCAATGTGATTGGAATATAAGTGTGCATCTCCGAGAGTGTGAACAAAGGTCCCTGGCTTCAAACCACAGACTTGCGCCACCATGTGAGTGAGTAAAGCATAGCTTGCGATATTAAAGGGCACTCCCAAGAAAACGTCGGCTGATCTTTGATAAAGCTGGCAGCTTAATTTTCCTTGAGACACATAAAATTGAAAGAAAGCATGACAAGGTGGCAAAGCCATTTTGTCCACATCACCAGGGTTAAAAGCGACAACGAGCATTCTTCGCGAATCAGGATTCGTCTTGATCGTCTGAATCACATTGGTGATCTGATCAATGGTGCGGCCGTCTGCAGCTTGCCAAGATCTCCACTGTTTTCCATAAACGGGCCCTAGATTTCCATTTTCGTCGGCCCACTCATCCCAAATGGTGACTTTGTTATCCTGAAGATACTTGATGTTGGTATCTCCTTTCAAAAACCAAAGCAGTTCGTGAATGATGGATCGAAGATGCAGCTTCTTGGTGGTGACCAGCGGAAATCCTTCCGACAAATCAAACCTCATTTGGTGACCAAAGAAGCTGAGAGTTCCGGTTCCTGTTCGATCACTTTTGGGGTCACCGAAAGCGAGGAGATCTTTCATGAGCTGGTGGTATTGTTCCATCTGGTGTTTTTTCATAAAGTCAGAATACCCACTAGCCCTAGGGTTTCAATA
>JBKCXY010000318.1:0-4447 GCA_046315835.1 Pseudobdellovibrionaceae bacterium
TGTAGACAAGCCCTCAACTCCACTTTGGCACCGAACTCGCTCAATGATCTTTGGAAGGCATTTGAACTGAAGGTCTGCAAAGCCCTTCTGTAAGTAATGCAAGATGAAGGAGCCTGAGTGACAATAAATGTCGGCACTGTCTTAAGGTTATTACTCGCTGTGGGATGCGGAGCTATGGGCTCGAGCGCCCTGGCCTATAACGTGAAGACTCAAAAAGTGTCCGCTCCTTTTTCTGATTCGCAAAAGAAGCCCAGCAAAATGTCTCAAAATGAGACAGTGCTAGTGAATCGTGACCAGAATATCTCCGTCATCGAGAAGTCTCAGACTCAGTCCATCGAAGAATCGAGCTCCTCGCTCAGAGCTTCTGCGTACACCCTTTATTCGCGCCCTTTGAAGAAAGAAAAAGATGCCGCTTCTTTCTCTGGAATCGAGCTCGCTTACGCCCTCGAGGACAGTAAAACCTCATCGTCCTCGCTCAGCCTTGCCATGGACTACACTCATGTTTGGGCTAAGTATAAGGACGAAACCAATTCTTATATTGAAGACCTCGAACTTCGTGGATTGATTTCGCGCAGCTCGTTCCCGCGTGGAGCGAAAATCTCAACGGAAGCTTCTGTGGGATTACCAGCCAATGAGGCCGATAAAAATGCGGGCTTTCGGGGATCTGCAGCCCTGAAAGTGGCTTATTCGACAACGATCATGAATCAGAAGGCCTCTGCGAGCCTTGAGCCCATTTTCTATTCTTACCGTTTCGACGCTGCCAATGCTGCGGGCACTGAATACAATAAAAAATGGTCCATCGAACTGCGTGGAAATTTGACCTCCCAACTCTTGGAAAAACTTTCTTGGAGAAATCAACTGAGCTTTTTCCAATACCAAAACACAATTAATCGTAACTACCAGATTTATTCAGCGAGCAGCACTTTGGCGCTGGCGTGGAATAAGACAGTGACAACGACGTTAGGAATGGCCACTCGAGACCGTGTGATCTCAGAGCGGCAGGTGTTGGACGACGACACCACCAGCTATCGATTAGGTTTAGAATTGACGACTCCCTAGGAGGATTTATGAGAAAGAAATTGAGCAGCAAAAAATCAGTGAAAGCAGTCGTGGGACTGATCCTGGCCTCGAGCTTGGGGCTCACAGCCTGCACCACTGAAAAGCGCGGCGAACAATTTGTCCAAGGCCAAGGACAAAATCTCGTCAATCCTGCGGACTATGAGGGAAAAACTTTTGAGATCATCACTTTGGGTGAAGAGAGCAATTTATCAGCTCAGTCTCAAGAGATTCGCAAGAACACCGTCTCAGTTCAAAGTACCAAACATGAAATGGTCGCATTACCCTTTGTTAAATTTGAATCGAACGATAAAACTCTGCTCACAGAGAATATTCCCTTCAAAGGACGTCCGAATACAAAAGGCATCTACCAGGGAATGTACAAGCTCACTGATAACTATCTGAAAATTTTCAAAGTCGCAAAATCTCAAGATATCGACAAAGACGAAGCCACTTATGCTGAAGTTCTTGCTGATGGTCGCCTCGCCGTGCCTTTAATGGCATATTCAGTGAAGTATGTGAAAGTTGAGCGTGTCAAAAATTCAGATAATGAGGACACCAAGTCAAAAGCTGAATACAGTGTTCAAACTCGTGCTGAAGCCAATGCGATGAGAATCGACTACAACTCTGCACAGCTCTTTGAAGCTATCGCTAAGAATAATGTTTTCCGCTCACAATATTTTACTGGTGAGTGGTTTTTTGCCGAAACGATCGTCGCGGCTTCTGCTGACGAACAAGTGATTCTCGGTTTTGGAAATGGGGTTGACCAAAATCTACAGTCCACCACTCGAATCAAATTCATCCAAACAGAATCCTACTTGAAGGCTGTGAACGTGAATATTGATGATCGTCTAGATAAGAATGACGACGTTAATTTGGCCACAGTGATTTCAATCCCTGCACGCTGGAAAGACTTTGAAGCAACACCCCAAGGTCGAGATAAATCTCTGCGCGAACGAGAAATGACCACTCGCGACTGGTCAGAACGCCGATTTATCGAGCTGGATTTTGAACGACTCCAGAACATTGATCTTGGAAATGAGTTCATTGAATCCGTTGGACAGAACTTTTTCTCAGGCGCTAAACTTGTAGGCCTTGAACTCAATGACGATTACTTTTCCTTTGTGGTCCACAACCAATCAACCAATCAGCGAGTTCGCTGGGCTTTCAAACGCGCCACAACTTCGAACTACATGAGTAAGCGCCACTTCGAAGAAGATTTTAAAAAATTCGGTTTCTTCACAACAGAGAAAGCCGTCGTGAATAACTTTGAAATTCGACGACAAGAAGACGTGGAAAGAAATATCTTTATTTCTCGCTTTAACCCAGCCAACAAAGAAATCCAGTTCCGTTTTTCAAAGACAACACCTGAATGGTTAAGACCCGCAGCTGTTGAAGCTGTGGAGTCTTGGAACAAAGCTTTCCAAGTTGCCGGAACTGGTATCCAAATCACGATTAAATCTGAAAAAGAGAACGACGTTGAACTCGGTGATATCCGTTACAACATCATCAATCTGGTTGAATCGCTGACAGAAGGAAATTTGTTCGGCTTCGGTCCTTCACTGACGGACCCTCGCACGGGTGAAATCATTTCTGCCACATCCAATGTTCACATCACTCCGATCCGAAGTGCTTTGGTTGAGGAAATCAGAGGCTATCTCAGGTTGAAAACGGGTCAGCTGGATTCCTCTTACTTCGAAGGAGTTGGAGCCTTATTGAATCAGATTTTGGGAACATCTGTAAGCATGGACGCGGCCAAAGACAAAGCTGAGATCAAGGGATTTGACTTGGCGAACGTACCTGGCCTGAAAGCTTACTTCATGCAAGACAACGGCGAGCTGGCCCAAAAGAACTTGGATTTCGCACGCAAGTACAAAAACTACGGCCGCGAATACAACTTAAGTATCTCTTCAAAGAATATCCATGAAGATATCGAAAAGCAGTGTCCTGAAGTAGTGGAATATGTCAGTTCGCTTCAAAAGAATAAAGAGACTTACAATGAAAATGAGCTCACAGTTCTTGATAGCTGCTCACGCAAGCTGGTGCTTGGTAAAATGAAAGGCACTTTGATCCACGAAATGGGTCATAACTTTGGTCTTCGCCATAATTTTGCCGCCAGCACAGACAAAGACAATTTCTTTGTCGACGGAAAATGTGGTCAAGACGGAGTTCGCTCATCTTCAGTGATGGAGTACACGGCATTCAATGAAGACCGTTTGGTGACTCCAGGCTGTTATGACATTGCAGCGATCCGCTACGGCTACGCCGATACATTTGAAACCAAGTCTGGCGAAATCGTCTCTTTAAAAACAGATAAAACGATTGCTCAAAATCTTCAGATTCAAAGCAAAGACATGAAAGCTTTCAAGTTTTGTACGGATGATCATGTTGCTGTGGGACTCGATCCTATGTGCCAAAGACATGATGCAGGACTCACACCAGTGGAAGTCGTGACCAAACTGATTGCTGAGTACAATTCGAGCGTAGCTACCTTGAACTACCGCTATGACAATGTTCATGGCGTGAGCCCTAATGGTCTGGCGGCTTATCGCTTGAGTCGCTTTATGATTCCTATGAAACGCTTCTATGATGAGTGGAGAACTCAACTTGCGCGATATTTAGGTCAGGACTTTAAGTACATCGAAAACATGGACGCACAGACCTATCAGTCAAAAGTGCAAGCCATGATGAATGATGCGGCTTTTGGCCCTATCGCCAAAGCTTACAAGCCGGCAGCTGACTTGGCCTATAATTTCTTGATGACAGTTGCTACTCTCCCAGACAAATACTGCGTGGTTAAAAAACAGGACGGATCCATCGATTTAATGAATCTTGAAAAAGCTCGCCAGAAAATCTACTTCTCGAGCCAAGTTTCCACGGCTTCTTGTGAAGACGAAGCGATTGCTGCCCAAGCTCAGTCCTCAATGGGCGGATCCATTGTTGGTGAAACAGGGCACTTTCTGGACAGTATCCGCGTTGATCTGAGTCCCGAAAAGCTCACAAAACCTTTTGACGTGGTGGGAACTCGGATGGATCGCATGAATGCGATGTTGATTCTGACGGCACGTGTGCCCACATCTTACGCGATCTATGCGAATAATCTGAGATTCAGCTTCACGGATGAGCCTCAGTACCGAGCGGGTTTGATCGACCAACTGGCGAGCCGTGCTTTGTTAGGACTGAATCCAAACCTGGCATTGCAGTCTTTCAAAGGGGACAAAGAGCAGCTCGTTAAAATCGAGAAACCTTTCCAGAAGTACTCGGGCGAAAGCTCACTCATTCGAGATCAATTATTGCTCTTGTACGATGGACTGCGAGTTCCAGGAGCACCCTCAGAGTCAGGACGTCGTATCGGTCCTTTTAGTGGATTCGTGACCAATGACCCACAAGT
>JBKCXY010000319.1:0-15934 GCA_046315835.1 Pseudobdellovibrionaceae bacterium
GCAACAGTTTGAAGGTAGAGATCAATGAAAAGGAAAGGAAGGCAGGGCGCGAAGGAGGTAGAGAAAGTAGAGAAGGTAGAGAAAGTAGAGAAAGAGGTGATCGGTAAAGGCAATTAAGAAATGAATGAGCTGAAAAAAAAGAGATGCAGGGAGAAGGGAGCAAAGTAGAACCAGGGAGCGAAGTAGAACCAGGGAGCGAAATGAGAGGCTGCAGACACTGCAGACACAGCAGACACTGCAGACTCTACTGGCACAGCAGATCTGGACTAAAGACCTATAGATTTGTTGCTCTAGCGGGAGCTAGGCTCGTTTCATGAAGCCGATTTCAATCTATGATCAAGAGGCTCTCCAGCGTCAGATTCGCTTTCAAACTGAGAAAGCTTGGGATCTTGAAGAGGACTTTCCGCGGCATCAAGACATCCAGATGGATTGATTCTTTGTGCCCCTCGATGCAAACAATTTTGTGTTCCCGGGGGCGAGTGCTGAGCAACAAGTCGTCATCTCTCAAATTTTAGGATTGATGATCAATGAAACCATCTGCGAGATGGAATGCTCTCTTCCTCGATTAAAACTCAAAGCTTGGGAAAATATTCTGAACCAATACCCTGTGAACAAGGAAATGCGAATTTTGGGAGAAATGGTTTTCGATGAAGAGGAAAAGCACGCTCAATCCTTTCAAATGTTTTTTGGTAAGTTTTGTCACCAGCTGAGCATTGAACCCAAAGCCTTGAAGTCTTTGCTGCCTTCAGGATTCAATTCTCAATTTCAGAAAAATCTTATTCGCAATGCGGAGCTGGGTGGAGCGGCCTTCTGGTGGACTGCGGCCGCTTGGAAGAGACTTCGATCCAAGTTTTTCGAGCCATGCAAAAGCAACAAGGACAACCAAAGATTCTCGAACATCTGAATCCATCAAATTGTTCACAACATAAACTGATCGATCCACTGTATTTTATTTTGCCCAAGAGGCATGCCGAAGAGGAATCTCGTCACGACAACTATGCATTCATGATGCTCGATCTCTATCACCAAATGCCCAAATCCTGGGTGCAAAAGTTCTTAAGCAAAATCGACAATCTGCTGTCTGAGCTTTTACCAGGACCTTGGATGATCACAGAGCTCATGAAAATTATGAAAGTGAAGAAGCTGCACCAGGATTCAGAATTCTTTCGAGTTCTCGCAAGTTGCTTGCCCTTGCTGGAACAAGTATCCAAGGTGGAGTTCGCTCAAGGCTTCTACAGGCGGAACCCAGCCAAGTGGCGAAAGAAGTTTGGGCCGCCATCGAATCAGGGAAGACAGAAGTGTATCCATCGATGAATGGTAAAGTTCTGAAGCAAATGGAAGCTTGGCTTCCTCGGGCTCTCTTGAATGCAGGACTTAAAGGGATAGCTCGAAAGTTACTTCAATAAGGATCGAACAAGATCTGAGAAGTTATCTTGAGTTGAAATCAGATAGGTGCGACTGAGATCTGTCTCAATGGTGGCCAATTTCTTGAAACTCTTGGTGAGCTGATCGAGCTCAGTTTTCTCTTTGGCAGTGAGTGGCTGTTGGTAGGTAAAGCTGATGGACTGAGCCACTTCTTGAATTTGAATCACATGGCTTTGGACTTGAGTGATCGTTGTGCGCAGAGCTTCGGTGACTTCTTCAGGGCCAGTGACCCAAAGAAGATTTTCCGTCCGCTGAAGAACCAAGGGATCTGCGATTTCATAATCGTGAAACCACTGAAAGAGCTCAGGCAAGCTCAAGGATGTTTTGATTCCTAGAACACACCGATGCTGATTGAAAGCGAGAAATTTTTGCTGAGGAGATTTGCTTTCTCTTCCCACCCAAGTGCCTTCATTGGTCTTCTGTGAGGCAGGTCCTACATAGAGTGGAATCGCTTGATCTCTGGCCATCACTGCTGATTTGTAACTCAAAACCTTAGCACCCCAAAATGTCATTTCCACTAACTGATCATAAGTGAGTGAGGTGATCGCTTTAGCTTCGGAGAAAACTTTGGGATCTGCATTAAAGATCGAATTTACATCTTTCAAAATTTCACAGTGGTCTGCTTTCAGAAATCCAGCCATGGCCACAGCCGTGGTATCAGAGCCACCTCGCCCCAGAGTGGTGATTTCTTTTGTTTTTGGGGAAACCCCTTGAAAGCCAGCAAGGACGACCACTTTGCCTGCCTGCAGGGCCTCTTGCACGCGGTGGCCTTTGACTTCGATGACGCTGGCATTCACATGAGAATCATCCGTCAGAATTCCTGCTTGGCTGCCGGTGAAAGAAATAGCGTTCACTCCTTCAGCTTGCAAAGCCATGGAAAGTAAAGCCATGCTGATTCGCTCACCGGTCGTGAGCAGCATATCCATTTCCCTGCGGCTGGGGTGGGCAGAAACTTGATGAGCGAGATCAATGAGCTGATTCGTTGTCTTCCCCATGGCGGAGACGACGACCACGAGTTGATCACCACTTTTTACTTGTGTCGTCACACGCTTGGCGACAGCTTTGATTTTCTCGGGGTCAGCAACGGTGGCTCCCCCATACTTTTGCACAATTAGCGCCATGAGCTCTCGTTCTTTGCGATAAAAGTTCCTGCCGCTTTGGCTGCGCCGTAAGGAACACGGATCGGATAAGATCGCACTGTCTCAGGTATATATCCCGCAAGCAGTTCGGCGTTGAGATCTTTCATGGATTTGTGCGTGATCCCAAGATGATCTGCAAGTTTTTTGAGATCAGTTCCCCCGGGCACCATGACCACGTCATAGGACAAGGGCTCAAGTTCGGCAATATCACGAAAGCCATACAATGACGGAGACTTGGTGATCATCATCACTGCCAAAATCTTCGGGACATAATCCATGGTTTCTTGAGGCAAGGCTCCGAGCTTTGACAGTTCCCAAAAGTCCCTGGTTTTATGTTTTTCAATTTTGCGTCTGAGACCATTCTCACCCATGTTGTATGAAGCCGCCACCAAGTACCAAGATCCAAACTCGCTGTAGAGATCTCGCATGTAACGAATCGCGGCCCGAGTCGCTTTCATCAAATCGCGACGCTCATCGAGCCACCATTTCACCTGAAGGCCGTATCTCTCGCCGGTGGGCTGAATAAACTGCCAAGGTCCCACCGCATCGGCGTGAGAAATCGCGTTCGGCTCAAAACCACTTTCAATCATCACCATAAAGGCAAGATCTTGCGGCAAGCCTGAGGCTTTGAGTTCTTTTTGAATCGGAGGCATGTATTTGGTGGATTTTTCAATCCAGCGATGAAACCAAGTGCGGCCCTTGTTTTGAAAATGATTAATCCAGTAGGAAACTCGGGCGTTGTAAGTGACTGGAAAATCAAAAAACAAAGTGCTGGCAGAAGCTTTAGGGCTCTCGTTCATTCTTGCTTGCAGCTTTTCTTTCAAACTCAATTGTTTCATCGCCACAGGCGGCTGGGGTGCGGGCGAGGCTTGAAGGAAAAGTGAAAAAAGAAGAACAGAAAACATGATTTATTGTTGCAGGAGAACTCTGTGAAGTCGATTCAACTTTTTGACGGTTTCACCAGAAGAGGACAGAAAAATGACATCAGGACTTTCGTCGGTGCTGGAGTTCTTATCGGATATACCGTGTGGAAACTAAATCCCTACTGATCACATCAATGCATTGGTCGAGTCGAGATCTACTGGCACAGGCATTGCTGTTTCACTGTGATAGGGGGAAGCCTATGGCCATTAAAGGAATCTATACAGCATTGAGTGGAGCGCTGGCGCAGTCGCAGCAGTTAGACACCATTGCAAATAATTTGGCCAATGTGAACACACCCGGTTTCAAAAAAGATCAACAGACCTTTCAAGAATACTTAACTGCAAATGAAAAGCCGCCCACGGTGTTGCAAGTGCCACGAGTCCCCGCATCTATCGAAAGTTTTTACGATATGCAGGGTGGCGATATGAGCTACGTGGACTCGGCAGGAACTTTCACAGACTGGTCTCAGGGACCGCTCAAAAATACAAACAGTCCATTGGATGTCGCCATCGAAGGCGGTGGATTTTTTGAGATTGCTTCACCTCAAGGCGTGCGTCTGACCAGACTGGGAAGTTTTAAAATGGATGGCAATGGTCAGCTGGTAACGAAAGAAGGCTATCCGGTTCTGCGACAAGCGGAAGCTGGAGCAGATCCTGCCACCCGCGTGATTCGACTGACAGGTGAGAGTCCCATCAATATCGCTCCGAACGGCGATGTTTACGAGGGTGAAAACGTGATCGCTCGTTTAGCGATTGTCGACGTCGCCAACAAAGATAGTCTTCAGAAAATTGGTAATTCTATGTACAACTTCAAAAGCAATTCAACACCCGAGACAGCTCCGGCACCAGCCGCAAGTCTGAAACAGGGATTTCTTGAGATGTCGAACGTGAATGTCGTGAAAGAGATGACGGACATGATCCAGACAACTCGTATTTTCGAAAGTACTCAGAAAGCAATCTCGGCTTACGACCAAATGGCAGACAAAGTTGTGAATCAAGTTGGAAACACGAGATAGGTGAGGCGGTAAAAGATGTTAAAAGCTCTCAATACAGCAGCGACAGGACTTCAAGCTCAGCAAGAAAACATGGAAGTCATTTCCAATAACTTAGCCAACTCTTCAACAGCGGGATTCAAAAAATCGCGCGCCGAGTTTGAAGATCTCATGTATCAAACAGTCAAAGAGCCAGGAGCTGCTTCTGGTCTCAATGCCGTGAGCCCCACAGGTGTGCAAACGGGATTGGGTGTTCGTACAGCAGCCGTTCAAAAGGATTTTTCGAATGGCGGAGCGATGATCACAAAGAATGCTCTGGATATCCAAATCGAAGGGTCCGGATTCTTTCAAGTCCTCACTCCCGATGGGCAAGTGGCTTACACAAGGGACGGCGCTTTTCGCCGAGACACTCAAGGACGCATGGTCGATAAAAACGGAAACGTGTTGCAGCCTGAAATTGTGATTCCTGCCGATTCTATGGGTGTTGAAATTGCTCAAGATGGTGCGGTTCGTATCATCCAAGGCCCCAACTCTGTACCCCAACAAATCGGACAAATTGATGTGGTGAACTTTGTGAATCCTGCGGGACTGAAATCTATTGGTAGAAATCTTCTCTTGCAAACCGGCGCGAGTGGACAACCCCTCACTTCTCGACCAGGTCTTCAGGGAACAGGTCTGCTGGCACAGGGACAATTAGAAGGTTCTAATGTCAATATTGCTGAGGAAATGGTGAATATGATCACAGCTCAAAGGTTCTACGAAACGAACTCAAAAGCTGTCCAAGCAGCCGATCAGATGCTCCAGTCCGTCAACAACCTGAGGTGAAAAAGGTGATGAAGATTTTAGTCCTAGTGATTTTATTTTTTAGCACGATGGCGCAAGCGGAGAGGCTTGACGTGCAAATCAAATCGCAGGCCTCAGTCCGAGTGGGTGAGCCTGTGCGCTTGGGTGAAATTTCAGATCTTTCAGATTTCCAAAAGCCGCTCGTTCAAAAGCTGTATGATCTTGTCATTGCGGAAGCAGTACCTGCAGAAAGCACAATCCAAATCGAATCAAGAACACTCGCTCAAGAGATTCGCAGCAAGTTGAGCTTTCAAGATCTTCAGCAAATTGCGTTGAGAATTCCAGAAGTTGTTCAAATCAAAGCTCGACGGAACTTTATTTCAGAAAGCTCTCTTCGTCGGCAAATTTATGAAGAGGTCGAGCGCTACTGCGGCTCTTGTGAAGTCATCTACACGGATTTAAAAATTCCCGAAATTCAAGGCTCCAGCGAAATTCTAGGATTTCAGCTAGAGACCCAGTCCGTGCGCCAGCCCGGGAGCTTCTTGTTGCCTCTGGTCATCGAGACCAGCCAGGGGAAACAGCAACTTTACGTTCAGGGCCGGATGCAGTGGTGGAAAGAAGCACCCATTGCTAAACGTATGATCCAGTTTGGTCAGCGGATCCAAATCAATGATCTCGAAATGAAGAAAATCAATATCGGCTTTGTGAAAGATGCAACACCCTCCCTTCAAGATCTTGTGGGAAGGGTCAGTGCTCGCACAATCACCATTGGTCAAAATCTGACCTATCAAGATCTCAAAAAAGAAGCTGCCGTTGAACGTGGGCAGACCGTGAAGCTTTTGATTGGATCGGATCTCATGGAGATCACATCTTCGGCGGTTGCTGAGGAAACTGGTTTTCTCGGTGATGTGATTCGAGTGAAGCAGCCAGAAACGAAAAAGATTATTTCAGGAGTGTTGGTCGAGAAAGGTGTCGTGAAGGTGCAATGATGAGTCGTTCTTTGTTTTTCCAAATATGTTTTTGTTTAGCCATCTTTCTCTCACTGTTGAATACAGGATGTTCTACAATGTCCTATGGAACGCAAAAGGCAGGTTCATTGGTTGGACTCTCTCAGGATCCAGATGCGCCACCACCACCGCCAACTCAGTTTAATGGTGATCCGATCGTTAAGTTTTCTGAGAATCAGAACACCTACAATCCTTCCAACCGTCAATATCGCAAAATGACCAGAACTCGCATGGAAGAGGAATCTCAGCTTCATGATAAGGCAGGTTCTATGTGGGTGAACGAGGGGCAAGGCGCCTATCTGTTCGCGCAAAACAAATCTCGTCGTGAGGGTGATTTGCTCAATGTAAAAATTGAAGGATCAGCTCAAAAGCAAGTCGAGACCAAAGTTTCTGTGATCAAAAAGCTTTTGAAGCAGCTCGAGGAAGAAGAACTCAAAAAGAATCAACCTGAAGTTCCAGCAGGTAACCTCGCGCAGTCGCCCAAAGGCGAAACGCCGGCGAGAGCACCGGCTTCAGAGCCTAAGAAAGTGGAAGAAAAAGATGAGCCGCTGAATCTTGAGATGGTTCCCACTCGTATTGTCGAAAGACTGCCTGATGGCAACTACCGTGTGAAAGGGCAGCAGCCATTTATGATCGGCAAGCGTGAGTACAAAGTCATTGTGACAGGGCTTGTGCGTCCTGAAGACTTCAATGATCAGAGTGCGCTCAGTTCAAATCAATTATTAGATCCACAATTTGATGTGGTTAGTATTCGGAGAAACTAATGAGAACAACATTCTTCACTCTGCTCATTCTTAGCATGATCACCTTCGAGGCCTCGGCCGCTCGATTGAAAGATATCGCAAGTATCAGAGGCGTGCGTGAGACTCAGCTGATTGGTTACGGAATTGTTGTGGGTATCAAGGCGACAGGTGATGGTAAGAATGAATTCACGTCTAAATCTGTGGGACGCATGCTCGATAAGCTCGGAGTGAAGCTCGACACTCAATCGGTAGAAAGCAAAAATGTAGCCGCTGTGATTGTGACTGCCACTTTGCCGGCTTTTGGAAAATCTGGGAATCCTTTGGATATCACTGTGAATGCTTTGGGGGATGCGAGTTCTCTGGAAGGGGGAACATTGCTCCAGACGCCTTTACGTGCAGCGAATGAAGAAGTGTACGCGGTAGCGCAAGGGGCAATCATCATTGGTGGCGAAGGAAAGGCCGCGCACTCGACCGTGGGAAGAATTCCCAATGGGGCGATCATCGAAAAAGATGTGGGTGCGGACTTCGCGTCTCGAAAAATGTTTCGACTGACGTTGCATAATCCTGACTTCATCACAGCTGCTCGAACGATGCTCACGATCAATCGCGAACTGGGTGGCCAATATGCTTCAGCGAAAGATGCTGGCACCATTGATATCGTGACACCTTTTGCGTATGAGAATCGCGGTGTGGAATTGCTCGCAACCATCGAGGCGATTGAAATTAACCCTGACTCGAAAGCACGTGTGATTGTGAATGAAAAAACGGGAACAGTGATCATCGGAGATAAAGTGAAAATTTCACGTGTAGCCATTGCCCACGGAAACCTCACAGTGAAAGTCGGAGACAAAAAAGGAAAAGATGAAGGCGGTGGCGATCGTGTTGCTGTCTTAGATACAGGTGTCAGCGTTGGTGAGCTGGTGCAAGCACTGAACAAATTGGGAGTCAGTCCGAAGGACCTGATTTCAATACTTCAGTCGATAAAAGCAGCTGGAGCTTTGCACGGGGAACTCGACGTTTTATGAAAATTAATTATGGAATTGATACAGCTTCGCATAGAATAAAAGTAACCGCTGGAGTTCCAAGGACGGGATTTCAGCGCGGGGAGGGTGAGTTAGAGGTCGGAAACCAAGGACGGTCACGGATCTCAACTAAAAGTTTCTCGCAGGAAACAGAGGCAATAGGTCAGCAAACGCCAAGGATTGGCGATGATAGGCCGAAGCTAAGAGAGGACAGTGCAGGATGCACTAGGCACTCTGACTCAACTCCCCAATTTCTTTTTTCTCTCGCTGAAAAATTCGTCAGGAGCAAAGCATGTCCACAGTAGGTGGCGGCGGCTCAGGATTACCGCTTCAGAAATTTCAGCAGCTCCGTCGTTTGCCGACGCCGCAAGAACAAGATCAGAAGCTTCGCGAAGTGGGCGAGCTTTACGAGAAGCAATTCTTGCGTGAAATGGTGAAGCAAATGAGAGGCACCATTGGCAGCGGTGGGATGCTTCCGATAAATCAAGCAGAAAATATTTTCACAGAACAGCTGGATCAAGAGTACGTGGAAAAGTGGGGCGGACAGGGCGGCATTGGGCTTTCGGACATGATTTACCAGCAACTCATTGAACGCTATGGACCAGCACTCGGAATTAAAACGCCTGCGGCAAAGCCTCAAGGTCCCCTGCCCATGGACGAGAAATCAAAGTTCAGAGGCTTTATTCAGCAAGGCGCTGTTGGGCCTCAGAGTCCAAATGATTTACAAAAATACACAGTGGAATTTCAGCGAAAACAGGGTGAAGAGGGCACGGAAGATGTCAAAAGCCCTTGGTCTGGGGTTTTAAGGACCACAGAGCGATTTGGCGAAGGTTTTGCAAAAGTAGGAATTGAACACAGTAACGGACTGACGAGCCAGTTTGTGTACCGCGGAGAGCCCATGTCGAATTTAAACGGACAGGAAATCCAAGCGGGACAAAGGGTTGGGGTCATGGCCCCAGAATCGAAGACGCTGACTTGGAGCTTGAATCTTGGACCGAAGTCAGAGGTAGAATAATTTGGTGGGGCCGTCTCACTATGATACACTAA
Organism: Pseudobdellovibrionaceae bacterium; assembly: GCA_046315835.1. GTDB lineage: Bacteria > Bdellovibrionota > Bdellovibrionia > Bdellovibrionales > Bdellovibrionaceae > JAJTIC01. Next base: position 9,082 of record JBKCXY010000319.1, read on the forward strand.
GCAAAAGCAGGAGGCGCTATGAAGATCACTCACAATAAAGTCGGACAGAATTTGAATGTTTCTGACACAAAAAAATCTGACGACGCAAAGAAATCAGGAGCCGCAGGAAATGCGAAAGCCGATGCTTTGCTCAATGCTCAAGAGACCACCGCCTCTTCAGTGAATGTGTCTCAGCGAGCCCAAGATGCGAAGAAAGCCAAAGAAATTGCAAAAAACACCCCTGACATTCGTGAAGACCGAGTGGCTGCACTTCAGAAGATGATCGATGAAGGTAAGTACTCTGTGAGCGCTAAGGATATCGCTGACAAAATGGTCGATGAAGAAATGCAGTGGAGATAATTTAATTTTTTAAAATAGCGGAGAGAAACATGGAAGTTTCCACAGCTAAACTTGTTAACAACTTAGAAGATCTCATCAAGCAATATCGCCTCTTGCTCGATGTTGTTCGTAAAGAAAAAGATCTTTTGATTGCTGCTGACATCGAAAAGCTCAATGAAAATAATCAATCCAAAGAAGCTTTGATTTATAAGATCAGAAGTTTAGATGCCGCTCGCGAGCGTTACGCTAAAGAGGTCGCACAAGCAATTGGCGCGGATGTGAATGCGCCACGCTTGCTTGAACTGGCTCGTAAGTGCCAGGGCGCTGAGGGCGATCGCCTCCGTAACTTGCATTCCACTTTGGAAATGCTTTTGGGTCGAATCGCCAGTCTTAACAAAGAAAATGAAGAATACGCCAATTCTGCACTGAGAACGATTCATGGTGCATTGAATGAAGTGAAAGAAACTTTGGGTGGGAAGAAGACCTATGGTCAGCAAGGAAAGATGACGACGGGTCCCGATCGAGCTGGAAACTTTGTTTCCAAAGAAGCTTAGTCGGAAATGACTCCGAGGGCGAAGGATTCGCCTGAGAGGGAGATATGTCTAAAATTAGTTCGATGATGGATATCGGGAAACGTTCGATGCTGAACAGCCAGTCAGCATTGCAGACGGTTTCTCACAACATCGCGAACAAAGCTACAGAAGGGTACTCTCGTCAGCGCGTGGAGCTCACGACCGCTCAGCCGATTGGCGAAGGAAACTTGCAAATCGGGATGGGGACGAGGGCCTCATTGGTCACTCGCACCAACAATCCTTGGCTCGAGAAACAAATTCAAGGTGAAACAGGGAAACTCGGATTTGAGCAGGGTCGAACAGATGCTCTTCAGCGAGTCGAACAAATTTTCAATGAACAAATGAATAAGGGCTTAAATCAGTACATCACTGATTTCTTCAATTCTTTCCGAGAGCTTTCAAATAATCCTGAAAGCACGACTTCGCGCACGATGGTGAAAGAAGCTTCCGATGCCTTAGTGATGGATTTTAAGCGCGTGATCAATCAGTTAGAGTCTGTTCAGAAAGATGCTGACGAACGAATTCGGAATGAGATCAATGAAGTGAATAAGATGGTCAAAGAGGTGGCCACTCTCAACGAGAAAGTGGCCCAGGTTGAAACGCAAGGTATGCCTGCCAATGATGCTCGAGATCGTCGCGACTTGCTTTTGAAAAATCTAACCGAGAAAATTGACATCAAGTTTGCTGAGGGATCGCAGGGGATGGTCACTGTGTCCACGGCAGGAAATGCAATTCTTGTCTCGGGCTATGACTCTTATGAAATCGGTACTTATCGAGATCCTGTCTCCGAACGCATGGAGCTCACCTATGCAGGAGTTCCAGGAGCGACACCTTTCAATATCACAGAGCGGGTGAAGGGTGGCTCTGTGGGCGGAGCGATCTCCGTTCGTGATCATGTGGTTGAAGACCTGAAATCTAAAGTCGACAGTATTGCCTACACTTTGGCTGATGAGGTGAACAGAGCTCACTCTCTGGGATTTGATCGAGCGGGTCGCCAAGGTGTTGAGCTCTTTCAGTTTGAGCAGGTTCCAGGTCAGTCTTTTGCTAAACACATGAAGCTGAATGAAGTGGTCAATTTGGACGTGAATCGGATCGCCGCGGGAGCGAAGCCTGGGGCAGCAGGAGACAACACGGTTGCCAACGTCATCTCTCAAATTCAAACAAAGGCCGTGATGGACGGTGGCGCTGCGACTCTGGATGATTACTACAATTCTCAAGTTGGAAGCGTGGGGGTTCTCGCGCAAAGAGCGGTGAAAACAAAAGAATCTCAACAGAATATTTTAAATCAATTGGGGAATATTCGAGAGAGTATCAGTGGGGTTTCGCTGGATGAGGAAACGACCAATATGATCGAATTTCAGAAAGCTTTCGAAGCTTCCGCGAGAGTGATTAAAGCAGCGGATGAAATGCTTGAAACTGTCTTGAGTTTGAAGAGGATGTAACTAGATGAGAGTCACGGATAAAATGGTGCACACTCAGGTCGTGAATAATCTCCAGAGCAATCGTGGGGAAATGAGTGATTTGCAGAACAAAGCCGCGACTCAAAAACGAATCACGAAGCCCTCGGATGATCCAGCGGCCGCTGCGCGAGTCCTGACAGCGCGAACAGAAGAGCGGGGTGCCGCTCAGTATATTAAAAATATCAACTATGCGCGCAGCTTTCTCGAATTTACTGATCAGTCTTTATCTGAGCTTGCCGAGTCCTTAATGCGAGCGAAAGAGCTCGCGATCCAACAGGCTTCGGATGCTGGAGCCAGCGGCGATACTCGGCGTGTGGTCGCCATGGAAGTAGAGCAAATTTACAACCAAACTGTCCAAATCGGAAATCGCAAGCTCGCCGATAGATATATTTTTGGTGGATTTAATACAACGAATCCCCCATTCGATATTTCAGGAAAGTACATGGGCGACGACGGAGATATGAAAATTCATATCAACAAAGATGCCTTTGTTGCGATGAATGTAAGTGGCGATAAAGTTTTCTTAGGCCAGGGGCTGAGCGACGATGGTTTGGTGAAAGTATCGAGCCGTGTTCCCCGAAACAGCCAAGAATTGAAAGACAAGATTCTTGAGGATCGAGCCAAAGCTCAGAAGAGCGAAGAGCTTGAGATTGAGCCGCTCCCTTTGCGAGGTCCTGCGACCTCGAACCCGCGCGATCAAAAGACATTTGAATCCGTGGCTGGCCCTGAAAATAAAGGGGTCGATGTTCTTGGAGTCCTCAAAGATTTTGAAATTGCGTTGCGCACCAATGATAAAGACGAAATTCAGGATGCCATCGACGGAATTGATGCAGCTTTGAATCAAGTTGTGAATGCTCGGGCGGCGGTTGGATCAAGGGTGACTTCTTTGAATGCGGCCATGGACTCCTTGCAAAAGTCGACTGTGGACCAGAAGGTCGTGGCTTCGCAGTTAGAAGATGCTGACCTGTTCCAAGTGGTTTCTGATATGAACAAGACCGATTCGACACTGAAGGCGACTCTCGAAACGTCCGGAAAAGTAATGAATTTGAGCTTACTTGACTTTCTACGCTAAAAATAATAGCTACAGTTCCGCAGCAGAGCGACCGATAGCTAATACAAGGATGTAGAAGGAGCTAATTCATGCTAGTACTTACACGGAAGTTGGGTGAGAGCATTGCTATTGATGACCATATCAAAATTCGGGTCGTTCAAATCAAAGGCAAGCAAGTCCGACTGGGGATCGAAGCCCCGAAAGAAACAAAGATCCATCGCGAAGAAGTCTATTTGGCTATTCAAGATACGAATAAACAATCTGCCGAGGTTTCCTCTGAGAAAACCCGCGCCGTTTCCAAACTTTTAAGCCCGGAGAAGAAAACTTCGGGTTCTAACTAAGTCTTATCTCTTTTTTAACCCATCTCTTTTAACGCATTGCTGCTACTAAAAATGGGGCCGCACCTCATTGACCTTTTTTTTTGTCTTGCTGTGTCTTCACTTCAGGGGCATCCTATTTTCGATAGGATCATAATATTCTAGACCTTGGTCTAAGCCTTGGGGGGAAGCTTGAATATTCAAACGACACGTTTTGGACAAATTGAACTAAAGACCGAAGACCTGATTCAGTTTCCGGAAGGAATTCTCGGATTTGCTGAGCTTCGTGAATTCGTCCTGCTCGATGATCCCAATGATGATATCTTTGCATGGCTGCAAAGCTGTGAAGAGCCAGCTATTGCTTTCCCAGTTTTGGAGCCGGAGCTTTTTGCAGAAAACTACAGAATTAACTTGGCAAAATCTGATCTTGAAGCTCTTCAAATGACTTCAGCTCAGGGGGCTCGCAGTTTCTGCATTGTCACCATTCCTGATGATCCAACAGCGATGACCGCAAACATGAAGGCACCGATTGTGATCAATGTTCAGACTCGGGGTGCTCGTCAATGTGTTCTGCAAGACAATGCTTTAGCGATTCGCGAACCAATTTTTGCGAAACTTCAGCAACGTGTGGTTCAGAACCCAACAAAGTCTATCAAAGACCAATCCAACTCTTTGGATGTGGCAGTTCGATTACCTGAACAAACAATGTGAGCGATTTCGAGATCTTCAAAGCTCCGAAGTCCTCGGTCTTTAGAAAAGTTGCTCTCGGTTCTTGGTGGACAGCTGGCGACCCCAGTGTTTACGGAATTCTAGAAATTGAAATGTCAGAAGCTCTTCGTTTTCTTGAGGAGCAAAATCAATCACACTCGACAAAACTGACTGTGACTCATTTGGTGGGCTGGGCTTTGGCGGAAACTCTGAAGTCGAGGCCGGAAGTGAACTCAGTCTTACGGTGGGGGCAAATCTATCGTCGGAGCAATGTCGATCTTTTCTTTCAAGTGAATATTCCGGGCCATGGACCTGAGCGCACAGGACAAGCCACTCTTTCGGGAACACTCATTCGCAGAGTGGATCAGAAATCCCTTCATCAGTTTGCGGAAGAACTCAATGAAAAGACGTCGCGAACTAAGTCTGGTCAGGATCTCGAATTTGGAAAAACTTTTCGAACACTTTCGCTGGTTCCTCAGCCGCTTATGAAGTGGGTTCTGCTGCTCTCTTCTTTTTTGAATTATGATCTCAAGCTTCCATTGCACCTTCTTGGAGTTCCCACAGATCCTTTTGGTTCCGCCATGATCACCAATGTGGGAGCGCTTGCGGGGCAAGAGGCTGGTGTCGACGTCGCCTTTGCACCTTTAGTTCCCTACACTCGATGCCCATTACTGTTGGCAGTGGGGTCAGTTCAAAAAAGGCCTTGGGTGAGAAATGACACTGTTGTGGTGGCTCCTGTGTTGCGGATTGGTGTGACATTTGACCACAGGTTGATGGACGGTGTACATGCAACGGAAATGGTTCAAATTTTTAAATCTCGAATGAGCAACCCTCGGAGTTTTCTCAAATGATTTCACCTTTATTCAACCCGCAAAGATGGCGCGAAGTTTCTGATTTTAAATTCGAAGACATTACCTACCACCGAGCAGTGGATCAGGGCACAGTGCGAATTGCTTTCAACCGCCCCGAAGTCAGAAATGCTTTTCGCCCCAAAACTGTGGATGAGCTTTATCTGGCTCTTGAGCACGCGCGAACAACCGCTGATGTGGGAGTTGTGCTGATCACTGGCAATGGGCCTTCGCCCAAAGACGGAGGCTGGGCTTTTTGTTCTGGGGGAGATCAGCGGATTCGTGGCAAAGATGGATACAAATACGAAAGCACTGAGGCGAAAAACAAAGCGGATCTGGCGCGCTTAGGTCGTCTCCATATTTTAGAAGTACAAAGATTGATTCGTTTCATGCCGAAAGTGGTGATGGCTGTGGTGCCTGGCTGGGCTGTCGGCGGGGGGCACTCTTTGCATGTCGTCTGTGATCTGACTTTGGCGAGCCGCGAACATGCCGTTTTCAAGCAAACCGATCCTGATGTGGCAAGCTTTGATTCTGGTTACGGTTCGGCTTATCTGGCACGACAAGTGGGCCAAAAACGAGCTCGAGAAATTTTCTTTTTAGGACGAAACTATTCGGCTCAAGAGGCATTTGAGATGGGCATGGTGAATGCGGTTGTTCCTCATGAGCAACTGGAAGAAGAAGCTCTCAAGTGGGCACAAGAAATGAACTCGAAGAGTCCTACGGCCATGCGAATGCTCAAGTTTGGATTCAATCTCATTGATGACGGTCTTGTAGGTCAGCAACTCTTCGCCGGCGAAGCGACGCGATTGGCTTACGGTACGGAAGAAGCGCAAGAAGGCAGGGATTCTTTCCTTGAAAAGCGTGAGAAAAATTTCGGCAAATTTCCTTGGCAATACTAATCCCAGCGGACAGCTGAGAATTGCAATCTTGAGGTATACGTCTTGCTCTCATGAGTGGGGATGAGGCGAGTTCTGAGCTGGATGTTTTCTATAGTTATCGGGGTCATAGGCCCAGGGGCTTTTTCTGGGCACTTCTATGGTCTCTGTCACTGAAGAATCAAGCACCTTGCTTCCCGAGATTCTGAGAAATGTTGCAAAAGATAAATTAGTTCTCAATTTTGTGACTAAAACAGGAGCCCAAGAAGAGCTGCCAGGCCTTTACGAGAATAAAGAATCTAAAACTGACTCAAAACCCTGTCCCTTCAGCAGAACGCCGTCCTCTAACTACCTGACTCTCTAGAGAAAAAAAGGAAATCGGACGGAATTTCTGTTTCTTGTTTTACAAGAAACAGAAATCACCAACGAACACGCAAATTTCATAAGTAAATGTTGGCTTCATTGAGGCGGTAGCAGAGACCAGGGACAGGATTTTGAGTCAGTTTCTGATTTTTAAGATTTAAGTTAATGTTTTCAGAGAGGATTTCGTTTCAATCGGCACAAACAAAAAACCATCTTGCGGTGGTTGTGAAAATGGATGGGGTAGCAGGACCTGAACCGAAACGGCAATTTTGTTTGATGCAATTTTAGAGAATGATGGAAACAAGATTTCTATTCTTCGGAATCAAGTGGAAGTGGCTCGG
>JBKCXY010000320.1:0-8408 GCA_046315835.1 Pseudobdellovibrionaceae bacterium
CTTCAGCTTGTGAAAGCATTTCTTCAAGCAAGAACAGAATACATTAATTTTCGAGCAGGCTTAGTTCCCGTTCCGTTTGGTTTTGAAGGTTCAGTGCCCGAGTGGGAGTGGATTTTTCCGCTGACTCTTTCGCGAGAAGCTCATTGGTTCATTCGGAGAGATTATTGCCTCGAAGCTGAAGTTCTGCAGAAGAATTATTCAGCCAGAATTCTCGCGCACAATGGGGAAAGCGGAGAATCTTTAGATGCGCGAAGTTGGGTCACAGGACAGTGGACTTTACAAAATGACGGCTATTTTGTGATGCTTTCTGGCTCCGTGGGAGGCACTAAATCTCTGTCAACGACGGGGAGTGTGGCGGCTGGCCGTGGCTTTCAATTTGATCCTGATAAAAATTCAAAGATTCGTATGGGGGCTTTCAGTGTTGGCCGAGAGTGGCAGCGGAATCTCTTTTTAGTAGAGGCAGGGAAAGGGGAAATTCTTCAAGATGAAAAGAAGCCCTTTCAGTGGGGCCAAGTGGATTGGGCTTGGAATTATGGAGGAGATGCCTCTTTTTTAGCCAGATATGAATGGAATCAGTCCAATGCGCAGTCTCTGCAAAGTAAAGTGGACGCCTATGGGCTCGGATTTGCGGTTTCCTCATCGGACCGACTGAGTCAGATCACATTTTTTGGGCGAAAAATTCATGAAAGACCACAGATTCAGAATGATGAACTGTGGCTTCTGTTAAGGCTCAACTCCAATGTTCTTGATCAATAATAACAGCTCGCATTAAGTATCCAATCCCTTTGGAAATTGAACTATTTTTGGGGTTCATTTTTAGTTCATCTTCTGAACCAAGGAGGAGCCTTTGGATTCTCAAAAAGTTTCGCAAATGATTGGTATTGTTGGCGCAGGCCAAATGGGAAATGGGATTGCTCAAGTGGCAGCCATGTTTGGAGAATCAGTCGTGATGATGGATGTGAGCGAAGCTTCACTTCAAAAGGGAATGAAAACCGTCGAGTCTTCTTTGGATCGTCTGATAAAAAAAGCAACCATCAATGAGGACCAGAAAAGGCAAATTCTCGGACGGATTGCGACCACAAGTACAATGGCGGGTTTGAAAGAATGTGATGTGGTGATTGAAGCGGCCACAGAAAACTTAGATCTGAAATTGAAGATCTTTAAAGAGCTTGATCAAGTGGTGAAGCCTTCAGCTTATCTTTTTTCAAACACATCCAGCATCTCAATCACAAAAATTGCTTCAGTGACGAGCCGACCTCAAAAGGTCGCAGGCATGCATTTCATGAACCCAGTTCCCATCATGAAATTGGTGGAAGGCATTCGTGGTCTTCAGACTTCCGATGAAACCTTTGAATTTATGAAAAAACTCACGGTCAAGCTGGATAAAACTTTCGTCGAAAGCACGAAAGACATGCCGGGCTTTATTGTGAACCGGATTCTCATGCCGATGATCAATGAAGCTGTTTACACACTTCATGAAGGTATTGCGAGTGTCGAGAGCATTGATAATGCCATGAAGCTTGGAACCAATCAGCCAATGGGGCCACTGACTCTGGCGGATTTTATAGGGCTCGACACGTGCCTTGCCATCATGAATGTTTTGCACGAGGGGCTCGGTGACAGCAAATACAGACCCTGCCCACTGCTTGTAAAATATGTGGAAGCAGGATGGTTGGGACGTAAAACAGGAAGAGGATTTTATAACTATGCGAACAGTTAAACTTGAGAACCAAGGACTGATCTGGGTTCTGACGATTCAGCGACCTGAGGCGCTCAATGCCCTGAGTTCAGAGGTCTTGAGTGATTTGGCAGAAGCTTTAGATCAACTGGAGGAAAAATCTTTCTCAGAGTGCCGCTGTTTGATTGTCACCGGGAGCGGCGAAAAAGCTTTTGTGGCTGGTGCAGATATCAAAGAAATCTCCGGTCTAACTCAAGAAGAATCCGTTGAATTTGCACAAAAAGGCCAAAAGATTTTTTCTCGGTTTGAAGAGCTTCCTTTCCCTGTGATTGCCGCTGTGAATGGCTTTGCCTTGGGGGGCGGTCTTGAGCTCGCACTCTCTTGTGATTTTATGATCGCATCAGAAAAAGCAAAGCTGGGGCTCCCAGAGACGACTTTGGGGCTTATCCCAGGTTTTGGTGGGACCGTGAGGCTTTCTCGAAGTGTGGGTTTGAATGCCGCAAAAAGAATGATTTTCACTGGTGAAATGATCACCGCAACAGAAGCCCATTCTTTGGGGCTGGTTTCTCAAGTCATCAAGCCCGAAGAACTCATGAGCACAGTGATGAAAGTGGCAGAAACGTTGACAACTCGAGGCCCCGTCGCTCTTCACCAGGCAAAGAAATCCATTTTTGGAACTTTTGATCTTGAGAAGGAAGAAGCCATGGATTTTGAAGCCAAGAGATTCAGCGAGCTCTTTTCAACCTCTGATGTTCGAGAAGGCACTGGGGCTTTTCTTGAAAAAAGGAAACCCGAATTCAAAGGCAGTTAATATGAAGTATCAAGCAAAGAATCCCATTCGTGTTGTCACCGCAGCGAGCCTTTTCGATGGGCATGATGCGAGCATCAATATCATTCGCAGAATCTTACAGGATTTCGGAGCGGAAGTGATTCATCTTGGCCACAACCGCAGTGTGAATGATGTTGTAAAAACAGCTCTTCAAGAAGGAGCTCAAGGGATTTGTGTGTCCAGCTATCAGGGTGGACATATGGAATACTTTAAATACATGAAAGACCTTCTCGACCAAGCAGGTGCTGGTTATGTGAGAATTTTTGGCGGTGGCGGAGGCGTCATCGTTCATGACGAAAAGAAAGAGCTAGAAGCTTACGGGATCGCACAAATCTTCCACCCCGACGATGGGCGACGACTGGGCCTTGAGGGCATGATCGAGATGATTGTCCGTGAGTGTGATTTCAATGTGGCAGAGAGAAAGCCCGTGCCTCGAAGTATCGATGAAAAAGATCCGATCCCGTCCTTGGGGTTGGGGCTTTTTTTGAATGAAATTGAGCTGAAGTCTTGTGACCCAGCTCAAGGCCTCAAGAAATATGGTCTCGACAAGTTTTCCCGAAAGGGAAATTCTCCTTTGGTGTTGGGAATCACAGGCACTGGCGGAGCTGGGAAGTCTTCTCTCATCGATGAATTGATTCAGCGTTATCTCAACGCTTACCCGGACAAGAAAATCGCTGTGGTTTGCGTGGATCCCTCCAAGCGGAAAACCGGGGGGTCGCTTTTGGGAGATCGAATTCGAATGAATTCACTCTCCCGCAGCCGAGTGTATATGAGATCATTGGCGAGCCGTGGATCAGGGAAAGAAATATCTGATTCTTTAGAGTCAGTGTTAAAATCCCTGAAGCTCCTTGATTTTGATTTTATCATTGCTGAGACCTCTGGGATTGGTCAGGGAAATATGGCCATCACCGAAGTTTCTGACCTGTCATTGTATGTGATGACTTCTGATTTTGGAGCACAGTCGCAGCTGGAAAAGATTGATATGATCGATTTTGCAGACTTTATTGCGGTCAATAAAGCCGACCGCAGAGGCGCACAAGATGCTTTGAGAGATGTTTCAAAGCAGTACAAACGCTCCCGAAAGATCTTCGATCAAGATGTGGCAGTTCCTGTGTTTCTGACTCAAGCCAGTCAATTCAATGATCAAGGGGTCAATCAGCTCTTTTTTGCGATCTGTGATCGATTGGCGGAAAAGCAAAATCAGCAAAAGTGGAGCCTCGACCCATCCTATAAATCTCAAATTCTTGCAGCCGAAGAACACATTCTCATTCCACCTGAGCGTCAGAATTATCTGTCTGAGATTGTAAAAACAGTAAAGTCCTATAAGGACGAGACTCTGGCTCGGGCTCAAATCGCTTCGCAGCTGGGAGCTTTAAAAACAGTGGAAAAGCTGATCCCCTCAGCCCAGTCTGAAGTGGCGGCTCGAACTCAAGAACTTAAAAAGCATTTCACCAATGAAGAAATCGATTCTTTTGAGAATTTTGAAAAGCTTCAGAAACAGTATTCTGGAGATGAGCTTGTTTACCAAGTGCGAGGTAAAGAAATCCGCCAAGCGCTCACCAAAAAATCTCTCAGCAGCACAAAGATTCGCCGTGTGGTGGTTCCTCAGGTCACAGATTGGGGAGATCGCTATAAATACCTTCGTTTAGAGAATGTTCCGGGCAAATTTCCTTACACGGCGGGTGTGTTTCCTTTGAAGCGCACCGATGAGGATCCAAAGAGAATGTTTGCTGGTGAAGGCACGCCAGAAAGAACCAATAAGCGATTTCATTACCTTTGCAAAGGCGAAAAGGCTCAGCGTCTCAGTACGGCCTTTGATTCAGTGACTTTGTATGGTCAAGATCCCAATGAGAGACCTGATATTTTTGGAAAAGTGGGCGAGTCAGGAGTGTCGATCTGTACTTTGGAAGATATGAAAAAGCTTTATGCGGGCTTTGATCTTTGTAGTCCCAACACCTCTGTGAGCATGACCATCAATGGTCCAGCACCGATGATCTTAGCTTTCTTTTTTAACACGGCGATTGATCAGCAAGTGCAGAAGAAAGAATCAGAATTTGGGCGAAAGCTCACAGCGGTTGAGTTTCAAGAGGTGCAAGCTTGGACTCTGCAAAATGTGCGGGGAACTGTGCAAGCCGATATCCTGAAAGAAGATCAAGGGCAGAACACTTGTATTTTCTCGATCAATTTTGCCCTGAAGATGATGGGGGATATTCAGCAGTACTTTGTGAACAACAAAGTCCGCAATTTCTACTCGGTGAGTATTTCTGGTTATCATATTGCCGAAGCAGGTGCGAATCCTATCAGTCAGCTCGCGTTCACTTTAAGTAATGGTTTTACTTTTGTTGAGTATTACCTTTCTCGCGGCATGAATGTGGATGATTTTGCTGCAAATTTGTCTTTCTTCTTCAGTAATGGGCTGGATCCTGAGTACACGGTCCTCGGCCGTGTGGCGCGAAGAATTTGGGCTGTGGCCCTGAAGAATCTCTACAAAGCTTCTGACCGCTCGCAGATGTTGAAATATCATATTCAAACTTCAGGCAGATCACTTCATGCTCAGGAGATTGACTTCAATGATATCCGAACGACCTTGCAGGCGCTCATTGCGATTTATGATAATTGCAATAGCCTCCACACGAATGCCTATGACGAAGCGATTACAACCCCCACTGAATCCAGTGTTCGCAGGGCCATGGCGATCCAAATGATCATCAATCGTGAATTTGGCATGACTGTGAATGAGAATCCTCTCCAGGGGAGTTGCTTTGTCGAGGAGCTGACGGACTTGGTCGAAGAAGCCGTGCTCGCTGAGTTTTCGCGGATCAATGAGCGGGGTGGGGTTTTGGGTGCCATGGAGACTCAATATCAAAGTTCAAAAATTCAAGAGTAGTCTTTGTATTATGAGACCCTCAAACACACGGGCGAACTTCCAATCATTGGTGTGAACACATTTATTGATCCAAAAACTTTAGATTCTGACTACATTCCACCAAAAATTGAGCTGGCCCGAGCGAGTTACGAGGAAAAAAATCAGCAGCTCGATAATGTTCGCAGCTACCAACAAGGGCATTCAAAAGAAGCCTTAGTGCAGTTGCAAAGGCTACAAATGGCTGTCCTGCGCGGGGAAAATGTCTTTGAAGCTTTGCTAGAAGCTGCTAGGGTTTGTTCTTTAGCTCAGATGTCTCAGGCGCTTTATGAAGTGGGCGGGCAGTACCGACGGAATCTCTAGAGGTAGAGAAAAGATCTTGAACAATGCTCTCAGCGATACGAATGCCGTCACAGGCTGCAGAAGTGATTCCGCCGGCGTAGCCAGCGCCTTCACCGCAGGGATAGAGACCTTGATGGGAAGTACTTTGGAGGGTCTCAGCATCTCGAGTGATTCGAACAGGGCATGAGGTTCTTGACTCGACTCCGTACAAGACCGCTTCTTCGGAGAGAAAGCCCTTCATCGATTGATTAAAAACTTCAAGGCCTTCTTTGAGTTTGTCACGCATCCAAGGTGGAAGGATTTCATCCAAGCGAACGGGGCTGGCGCCAGAAGGCGAAGATCCTTTGGGTAGATTTTCAGAGAGTTTGTTGCCAAAAAAATCTGAAAGGCGTTGAGCGGGCAGGGCTCTTGTGACCAGTGGGTCTGAGGATCCTTGGCTGACGGCTTGAAAAGAAGTGGTTTCTAGTTCACGGCGAAGCCTCATCCCGCCCCAAAGATCTTTAAAGTTCTTTTCGAAATCAATACTCACGACGATGGCGGCATTGGCATAAGGGGAGTTACGATGGTAGTTGCTCATGCCATTACAGACCACGCCGTCGGCTTCGGTTCCGGAAGAGAGCACAAATCCACCGGGGCACATGCAAAAAGAATAGACGCCGATTTGGGTTTTTTTATCGGTGTAGGCCAGCTTGTAGTTCGCACTTCCTAGTTTGGGATGCTCTGAAAATTCACGGTATTGGATCTTATTGATGAGACCTTGAGGATGTTCAATTCGAAGTCCCATCGCGAAGGATTTTCCTTCAAGCTCCACTCCGATATCTTTCAGGTGCAGCAGCATATCTTCGGCTGAATGTCCGGTGGCAAGAATCACATGATTGGATTTGAAAACTTGTCCATGTTCAGTTTTGACTCCAGTCACTTGATTATTTTGGATGAGAACTTCAGTGACTTGGGTATTGAAATGAATTTCACAACCATGAGCTTTGAGATATTCGCGAAGCTTCGGAATCACTCGGCGAATCCGGTCAGAGCCCACATGTGGATTGCTTAAGTACTGAATTTCATCAGGTGCGCCAAATTGCACAAGGCGATGCATGACATAGGGAATGTAGGGAGATTTGATGCGAGTAATGAGTTTTCCATCACTGTAAAGACCTGCGCCCCCTTCACCAAAGCAGACATTATTTCTCGGGTCTAATTTTCCATAACGCCAATACTGATTAATTCCTTTGATTCTTTCACCAGACTCAGAGCCTCGTTCAAACAGCACACAGGGGATGCCACGCTCGACTAAGCGAAGAGCGGCGAAGAGGCCCCCGGGGCCAGAACCAACAACAAGGGGGCGTTCGAGATCTGAGGGGAGAGGGATTTTTTCAACGGGGAAGGTGGGGCGGGTCACTTTCTCGCCTTTTTCACTCACTTCCACCGAGTAGACAAAGTGGGGAGAGTGTCTTCTGCGAGCATCCACAGACTTGCGAAGAATGCGGTATTCCCCGTATTCGGGCATCAAATAGGCGATCTTTTCATCAAGATCGGCGTCGATAGGAATTTCCACATTTTCGAGGATTCGGGACATAGCGGCGCTTATAGCATAGATGTGCGGCTGTTGCTAAGCTCAAGGCCTAAAGAATGTAACAGGTTCCCTGTTTGCGGGAATCAGGAGTGGGCTTGTGATCAAAAAACTATTGATGGGCGTGTTACCTCAAAATCACCTCAGTTTTCTTGTGGGTTTAGCCGTTCAAAAAGAGCTCCCACCGCCCCTCGCTCAAAAAGTGATTCGAGAATTCGGTAAGTTTTACAACATCAACTTCGCGGAAGCTGAAAAGCCCGTGGAAGACTACAAAACTCTGGGTGAGTTTTTTATACGAAAACTAAAGCCAGGTCTGCGGCCTCTCGCGGATTCACCGCTGCTTCATCCGGCCGATTCAGAAATCACGCAGATTGGCTTAATCAGAAAGGGTCAAACTGTCTGGGCGAAAGGAAAAAACTATTCCATTCCTGATCTCTTGGGGGATGAAGCTCAGTCTCAAGCCTATGAGGGTGGCTTGTGGGTGACTTACTATTTATGTCCAACGGATTATCACCGTGTTCATAGCCCTTTAGACGGATCTGTGGAAGAAATTCGTCATATTCCCGGAAAGCTGTGGCCAGTGAATTCTTGGTCTGTACATTCAGTTGATGATCTTTTTTCTGTGAATGAAAGATTAGTATTTCATTTGAAATCAAGACTCGGTCCCGCCACTTTAGTGATGGTGGGGGCCACCAATGTGGGGAAAATGACCACGTCTTTGGATGAAAGCTTTAAAACCAATCAGCTGGAAAGTACGGGTTCCGTCAAAGCCTATCATCCTGCCTTACCGATCCAGCGTGGCGATGAAGTGGGGGTCTTTCATATGGGGTCCACCGTGATCATGCTTTACCCGAAGACCATTTTTGAACAGAAAGAATCCTGGGAGAGCTTTCAGGGACAAAAAGTGCGGATGGGTCAGGCCCTGCTTTAGTGATGGCTGCCCGAATGGTAAATAAAGGCAGCTCTCTAGGTTAAAGATCTCAGCAGAAACTGACTCAAAATCCTGTCCCTTCAGCAGAACGCCGTCCTCTAACTACCTGACTCAATAGAGAAAAAAAGGAAATCGGACGGAATTTCTGTTTCTTGTTTTGCAAGAAACAGAAATCACCAACGAACACGCAAATTT
>JBKCXY010000321.1:0-2380 GCA_046315835.1 Pseudobdellovibrionaceae bacterium
GAAATCTGCGTGTTCGTTGGTGATTTCTGTTTCTTGTAAAACAAGAAACAGAAATTCCGTCCGATTTCCTTTTTTTCTCTATTGAGTTAGGTAGTTAGAGGACGGCGTTCTGCTGAAGGGACAGGATTTTGAGTCAGTTGCAGCCCCTTTTCTATTGAAGTTTGTAGGGAACTTGGCTATACCCTTGGGCTTCGTGTAGAAAAAGAGGTCTTTTATGGCGAAAAAAAGTGGAAGATTGATTGTGACTTTGGAGTGCACTGAAGCACGAGCTCAGGGCAAACCCGTTTCTCGTTACACAACGACAAAAAACAAGACAAAGACTCCTGGTCGTTTGGAACTGAAGAAATACAACCCCAACTTGAAAAAGCACACTCTTCATAGAGAAACTAAGTAGTTTCAATAACTTATGATACTTACTGACAGCGAGATCTTGAAGTGCATCGAGACCGGAGACATCCTGGTGTCTCCGTTTCGTCGCGACTGCTTGGGATCTAATTCTTACGATGTCCATCTCGGGAAGACTTTGGCTGTTTATAAGGATCGAGTTCTTGATGCTCGGAAACACAATCTCATTGAAACTTTTGAGATCCCCGAAGAAGGCTTTGTTCTTGAGCCTGATAAGTTCTATTTGGGCGTCACCCAAGAATACACGGAGACCTTTAAGCACGTCCCTTTTCTTGAAGGAAAGAGCAGTGTTGGGCGACTCGGCATCGACATCCACGCCACAGCAGGAAAAGGCGACGTTGGATTTTGCAACTATTGGACACTGGAAATTTCAGTCAAGCAACCCGTCCGAGTCTACGGCGGAATGCCCATTGGTCAGCTGATCTATTTCGAAACTCGTGGTGAGCTTCTCACTCCCTACAATAAAAAAGGTTCCGCAAAATACAATGAGAAGACAGCTCTTCCTGTTGAATCCATGATGTGGAAGAACCGCTTCTAATTTCAAAATTAAAAATCTTAACGTCGGCGGTTATTCGGTCCGCCCCGAGTGGCTTCCTGTTCTTCGCGTTCCCATTGATCAATTTGTTCTTGTGAAGCCGCCGCATCGACCTCAGAGAAAGCCTTGGCTTTCTTTTTGTTTTGCTTGTTAATCGAGTCTGCAATGAATCCCAAGATCTGCACAAGCCGCTCGCGGTCTGCCCGCACATCCCATCGCTTTTCACCACGAGGCACCCACCAAACAATGAACTTAACAAGGTCTGCACCCTCCGGTGGAGTTCCATATCTCAAAATCCACGCAAAACCCGCCCGGTTGAGCGTTTCGGACTTTGAGCCGCCCACTTGCCTTAAGATATTAGCGAAGGTTGGATAAGCACTCATAGCTTCGGAAGTCACAAGCACACCATCTTTATTAGTATCAAATCTCTGCATCACTGACTCGATGTACTGAGACACATGTGGGAACAGCGCTATACTTGAAACTTTCATCCTTCCCTGTTTGTCCTCAACGCCACCAGCGGCTTTCAAAAGATTAAGAAACATGAGCTGAGAACGATCTGGGGATAGACCCCTCACAAACTCTAAAAATTGAGGCAAATGCGTGAAGCTATTTCTCACTTCACGAATATAGAAAGGAAGCAAACAGTTCACTCGCACGGATTTTGATTTGTCATCTTTGTCTTCGAGGTTTGTGGCCTCAATTGCACAAGTTTTCTCGAGATTCTTATAAACGTATGAATCGGTCTTTAAACCTGACAAAATCAAAAGGACCAGATCAATACCTTCCCTAAAATCCAAATAGCCATCGCCATTCGCTCGAGGTGTGAACAGATTGCCCTCGCGGAATCGTGAATCAGCAAAAGTGACATCGTCTTTTTCAATCAAACCAAAATCTACTACCAAGGGCTTCACTGCCAGAAACAGCTGATTCGCTTCAGGGTTGGTGATTCCTTGATAAGTGCTGACACGAGCTAAATCCGATGCGAAACTGCGAATTACTAGACGAGACAGCGCTCTTGCAAGATTGATCTGCCTTAATGAATGCCTATCAAAATCGATGGGTCTCGTTGAAATTCTCAACTGATCTCTATCATCAAAAACAAAGGGCACTGGCGTCGCCAATGAAGCCCGCATTTCAGTCACTCCAATGGTGGCAGCTGCTCGGTCAAAGTCTCTTTGCACATCAGCAATCGGTCTTCGTGCTTCTTCGGGAACTCCCTGGTAAAGCACTTCAATAAATCTCTGCATGTCATACCAAATCGAAAACTCAGTACGGAGCACTCGTAGAGCTTCCCCACCAAAGCCCAAGGGCAGCGGCCCTTGAATTCGACGCTCTGGCCGAACCAACATCTTTTGGAAAAGAACTTTCAAGCCCTGGTTCAAGCTCTCTGTGCGGATAGCTTTCGGCAGAAGCTCTGCTTTGGCAGCCGCTGTGACC
>JBKCXY010000322.1:0-8614 GCA_046315835.1 Pseudobdellovibrionaceae bacterium
CATTTTTGATCTCAAGAAAGCCCAAGAAAGAGCCCATATTTTAGAGGGCCTTAAGCGAGCCCTCGATCAAATTGATGCCGTCATCCAAACAATTAAAGCCTCCAAAGAGGCTGAAACAGCCCGTATCAACTTGATAGCAAAATTCAGCTTTTCAGAGCGCCAGGCTCAGGCCATTTTGGAAATGCGACTCCAGCGTCTGACAGGACTTGAAAGAGAAAAGATTGATGCTGAACTTGCAGAGCTCAATAAAAGTATCGAATGGTTGAAATTTGTTTTGAGTGACGTTCAAGAGATTTACAAAATCATCGTTGCCGAACTTGAAGACATTCGCAAAAGATACGCTGATGAGCGCCGAACGAAAATCGAAGGCGACACCGGCGACATCGAAGACGAAGACTTAATTGCCGACGAGCAAATGGTAGTGACTGTCACGAACACGGGGTACATCAAGCGCATTTCAACCGATGAATACCGTCTCCAAAAACGCGGCGGCAAGGGCTTGAAAGGGATGGAAACCCGCGAAGAGGACTATGTGACTGATATCTTTATCGCCAGCACAAAAACGACGCTTCTTGTGTTCACAGATAAAGGTAAAGTTTATTGGTGTAAAGTTCATCGGTTGCCACTAGGAACTCGCACGTCAAAAGGTAAGGCGATTGCCAACGTCGTTCAGCTTTCAAATAACGAGAAAGTGATGGCGATCTTACCCGTTGAGGAGTTCGTAGAGAATAAATATGTCGTTATGGTCACTGAAAAGGGAATCATCAAGAAAACAAGTTTAGATGCATTTTCAAACCCAAGAACCGCAGGAATTATTGCACTGACAACCGATTTAGACGACCAAGTGATTGATGCAAAAATTTCTGACGGCCAGTCAGATATTTTCTTGGCGACGAGAGAGGGAATGTCCATTCGCTTCAACGAAGATGACGTTCGAGCTATGGGTAGATCTGCTCGTGGCGTGAAGGGTATAACGCTTGCGAAGACCGACTTTGTCGTTGGCATGGAAGTTATCGAAAAGGACACTAAAGATACCATCCTCATGGTCACAGAATCAGGCTATGGAAAGAGATCTGAAGTTTCAGAGTATCGAATTCAGTCGCGCGGCGGAGTGGGTATCATCACACAGAAGACCACCGACAAGGTTGGAAGTGTTGTGGGTACCCGTAAAGTGATGAATTCGCAGGAGCTGATTTTGAGCACTGATAAGGGCCAAGTGATCAGAATGAAAATCACGGATATCTCGATCTTAGGTCGTAATACTCAAGGTGTTCGCCTCATTAATCTCGACGAAAAAGCAGAGAAAGTTACGGGATTGGCGACACTCGAACATGCTGACGAGGAATCACCTGTTCAGACTCACTAAAGATTTTCTCATCCTGATATTACTATTGAATCTCATCGCGTGCTCTTCACCGGAAGAGCGCGCCTGGGAAAAAGCAACTGATCAAATTGAGGATGGGCATTTTCGCATAGCACTCACCCACTTAGATCAGGTGATTCAGCGCGATGGTCAGCCACAGTGGGTGATGAAAGCACTTAAAGAAGCAGCTCGCGTCAGTTTTTTTGAACTGAAAGACTATAAAAGAGCGGCGGAATACCATCGCAAAATTGTCGTTCTTTCAGATGACCCTCTTGAACGAACAAATTCACAGAGGCAGCTTGCAAATATTTACTTTGATCATTTGGCAGATTACTCAGAAGCCATTGTAGAGCTCAACAAGCTGATCTCTCTCCTGAACGAGCCTGGCGAGCGCTCCAAGTACAAGATCAGTTTAGCAAGAGCTTACTATTATCAAAACGCCTTCGAGCAATCACTCAATGAAGTTGAAGAGTTTCTGAAGCTTAATCAAACCGAGCAGGAACGGTTCGATATGTTGATGTTGAAAGGAAATATTTTTCTGGCAAAAAAAGACCTCACAAAAGCGGCCACGGTGTTTCAGCAGATTCTCAAAGAATTCCCCAAAAGATCCAAGTCAGAGAACGTTGGCCTCACTCTTGCCGTCTGTTATGAAGAGATGAAAAACTACAAAGATGCGATCCAAATCCTGAAGGAAATGCGGGATTTTCACCCTATCCCTGAGTACTTGGATTTAAGAATAAAGCGTCTGGAAGATCGTCAGAGGAACCTACCCGGAGCCCGAGGTTTTAGAAAATAATGAAAAAACAGAACAAGTGGATTCTTACCTCAGCCTTAGGATTTGAGCTCACAGGAATTATTGTCGGATCCGTGTTCCTTGGAAGATTTATAGAGTCCTTCTACCCCTCAAAGGGTCTCATCATTGCCCTCTTGTTGGTGGCCGGCTTTGTCTCCTGGATCATTCACACGATTTATCTGCTGAAGAGAATTGAAAAAGAATAGACTCAACTCTCTATCGGGGCCATAAAGACCACATGAAAAAGCTTACCTTACTTCAGTTAGGAATCGGTCTTTTTGGATCCCTGTTTATTTTGATTTTTAACACCCCGCAAAATGCCGGATCATTCCTGTCTGGCGCCATGCTGATCACTCTGAATATGTATCTCTTGGAATGGTCATGGGGGCGAATCCTCAAGAAAAAACTCATTGCCATGGGCTTTCTCATCATAGTATTCAAATACGCACTTTTAGCGGGGCTTGTTTACTTGCTCACCAAATTCCACATGGTGAATCTTGTGTGGATGGTTGCGGGATTGAGTACACTAGTTTTGACGGGACTTCTTGGTGCCTTCATTTACCGTGTAAAAGATTAAGATCAGAGCTGAGGAATCATGGCATTTAGTTGGACATCGTTAATCCCCGGGGTTGGACATGAGTTTGCACACGTTGCAACAGCTGGAATTGTTACGGCTGGACTCATTGGAGCCGGCTTAGCTGCTCGATCGGCTTTGGGTACAGGTGAGAAGGCGATTGTGCCTGCTGGAAAGTTTTCAGTGAGGGGCCTCACTGAGCTCGCCACAGAATTTATTTATAATTTAGCAAGTTCAATCATTGGTCCTGCTGGCAAACACTACGTACCCTTATTTGCCGCTGTTTTCGTTTGGACTTACGTGAATAACCTCGTTGGTTTTATTCCTGGAATGGCGCCAGCGACAGAAATTATGTCGACCTCATTTGCCATGGGGATTTTCATTTTTCTCGCATACAATTTTATCGGCCTCAAAGTGAATGGCGTCGCTTACTTGAAACATTTCGTGGGACCTGTCTGGTGGCTTTTCATGCTGATGATCCCTCTCGAGATTATTTCCCACATGGTGAGACCATTTTCTTTGGGTCTTCGTTTGGCGAACGTCCTCATGGGTGACCATAAGGTTGTTTCTGTTTTTACTGATCTTGTTCCTCTGCTTGTCCCACTTCCATTTTTGATGTTGGGATTGATTGTTACTTTTGTTCAAGCATTTGTTTTTACGCTTTTGTCTATGGTTTATGTTTCCTTGGCACAAGCTCATGATCACTAAAAATTAACCTCTATAGTAAGGAGAAGGTTGTAATGAAAAACATCGCGAAAGTTCTCATGGTAGTAATGGCATCTCTGATGGCCTCTTCTGCATTTGCTGAAGAAGCTACAACAACTGCGGCAACAGCTGCAGCAGCAACTGGCTTCACAAATGCTGGTCTGGCTTCTTTTGCTGCATTCTTGGGATTGGGCTTGGCTGCAATCGGTGGAGCTTTAGGTCAATCACGTGTTGCCTCTGCAGCACTTGAGGGTATTGCTAGAAATCCACAAGCTTCTGATAAGATCTTCACTCCGCTGATCTTGGCTCTTGCGTTCATCGAATCACTTGTGATCTACGCTCTTGTTATCGCATTGATCAAAACATAGTTTTGATTTCGATACAGAAATGCACAAAAGCCAGCTCTCCGCTGGCTTTTTGCTTTTTGGCGGCCTGATCATTGGAAGCTGAATCAAAATCCTGTCCCAGGTCACTGCTACCGCCTCAATGGAGACAACATTTACTTACGAAATCTGCGTGTTCGTTGGTGATTTCTGTTTCATGTTTTACAAGAAACAGAAATTCCGTCCGATTTCCCTTTTTTCTCTAGAGAGTTAGGTAGTTAGAGGACGGCGTTCTGCTGAAGGGACAGGGTTTTGAGTCAGTTTTTGATCATTGAGACCTATAGGTATTGATTAACTACTTTGTATACGCGGTCTTGAATTTTCTTAAGACCAGATTCTGTCGATGATTCAAACCGCAAGACAAGAACAGGTTGCGTGTTTGAAGATCTCGCCAGCGCCCATCCATCATCGAAGCTAATTCTGACCCCATCAATAAGATTCAAAGTATAGTCTGCATCTGCTCCACCTTTAAAGGCGGCTTTCAGCTTCTCGACAATGAGAACTTTCTTTTCTTCAGTTGTGTCGATTCTCAGTTCAGGAGTATTGAATGCAGCAGGAAGACCCTCAAGTAATTGTGGAATCGTTTTCCCTGTTCTTTTGATGATTTCGCAAAGTCGGAGTGCTGCATACATGGCATCATCATAGCCGTAGTTGCGATCGTTGAAAAAAATATGCCCCGACATCTCACCGCCGAAAGGTGCCTTTTCAACTTTAATTTTTTCCTTAATCAATGAGTGGCCGGTTTTCCACATGATCGGCTCACCACCAAACTTCTTGATGTCGTCATAAAGGCGATCAGAGCACTTCACATCGCCAATAATTTTTCCACCTTTACCCGAGGAAAGAATGTCGCGACTAATGATCACCATCAGCTCATCACCATAGACCATCCGTCCTGTGTGATCGACGATACCAATGCGATCGGCATCACCATCAAAACCGATACCGACAGTAGCCCCCTCTTTCTTGACTTGTGCCACAAGGTCTACAAGGTTTTTCTCAACTGTGGGATCTGGGTGGTGATTTGGAAAATTTCCATCTGGCTTTTCAAACAGAATAGTAGATTTCAAGCCAACACTTTCAAAAAGCTTTTTAATAATACATCCGGCCGCACCATTTCCGCAGTCGAGAACGACTTTAACACCAGAGAGGTCGCCAAATTCGCGACGGTTTTTGTCGACATAGGTTGGAAAAATATCGAATGGCTCTTCGTGCCCTTGACCTTTTGGGAAGAGGCCCTTCTCCATAATTCTACGAAGCTCTTGGATGTCATCTCCAAAAATTGTTCCTTGGCCCACGCTGATTTTAAATCCATTGTACTCTGGAGGATTATGCGATCCAGTGATCATCAGGGCGCCATGAACACCTGGAACTTCGAAGGTCGCAAAGTAGGAGATAGGCGAAGTCACTAAGCCGATATAAAGGACTTTTGCTCCACACTCTTTCAGTCCTCGAGAAAGGCTTTCTTTGATCTCTGGAGAGCTTAGACGAGCATCATGCCCTAGTACGACAGTCGGCTGAGCGATGCCTTTTTTCATCAGCAAGTATTGACAATAGGATTTACCAAGGAGGTATGCGAAGTCTTTGTCGAACTCACCATTGTAGACGCCGCGGATATCGTACTCTCTAAAAATCACATTTTTATACATGATTAACCTCTCGAATTCAGAAGCTTTATCGCAAGGGAAATAGCTTCTCTCATTGATGAAGAGTCAGCAATATTTTTCCCGAAAATGTCCTTCGCTGTGCCATGATCCACACTGGTCCTAATGAAGGGAACTCCAAAAGTCCTGTGAACGCCAGAACCATGGCCATGCAGAGCCTTAAAGGGGATCAATCCCTGGTCATGATAAAGTGCGATAAGCACACTGTGCTGACGAAGGATATCTTTAGAAAAAGCAGAGTCAGGAGCCAAAGGACCTCTGACATTACGGCCCCTCCTGCGAATCCACTGATTGATCCATCTGGATTCTTCAGTCCCAATTAGGCCAGAATCTCCTGCATGGGGATTCAAACCAAGAATGCCAATGGGTTTGCTTCTGTCGCTTGAGGGCAAGCTTTTCTGCAACTCCTGCGCAGCTTCGAGCGCTTCCCCCAGGATTTTTGGAGTTATTCTTTTCGGAATCTGCGCTATCGGAATGTGTCCGCTAGCAAGCACAAGGTTAAAATGTTTCCCGTAGAATCCCATCAACGCAAACTTTGCTCGGGAAACTCTTTTTAGAATCTCAGTATGGCCAATTTCCTTCATTCCCGCGCGCTGAATTTCGGGTTTAGATAAGGGAGCAGTGACCATGGCATACTTGTGAGGATGGCGCACGCACAACTGAGCCACCTCATGAACCCAGAGAGCCGGTGGTTCTGCAGAACGAACTTCAATCAGAGTGTGAGGACCAGCGGGTGCCAGGTTGAGCGCATCTGACAGGCGCGTACAGGTAAAAATAGTGAACTTTCTAGTAAGGGTCCGAAGACGCCTGTTGTATTCGGAGGCGGGGGTTGATTCGCCAGTGAAGAAAATAATCCTGAGTTTTTTAGGAATTTGAATCTTGAGAATACTTTTGGTGAAAACCTCAAGACCAATTCCATCACAGTCACCTGTAGTGATGAAGAGCGTCTTTTGCATTAGTTAATCCGAATAAAGGACTCTTCGCGTTTTGAATCAATCCAATTCTTAAAATGCTTCTGAAAAGCCTTTTCATAGAGATTTGAACGCAAACGCTCCTTTTCTTTTTCAAATCGGGGGTCAGGAAGAAGTTTTTTTTGTACAACCTTGAGAATATGAAAACCAGCTCGTGAAGCAACCACTGTTGAGAACTGTTTTTCTTGGACAGAAGAGAGGGCCGTATCCCAACCAGGGGGTAATTCGTTAGACTTAAATGTTCCCAAAGTCCCGCCTTGAGAAAAATTCGTATCTTCTGAGTTCTGTTCTGCGAGGGTCTCAAAATTACCACCAGCTTGGAGCTTTCCTAAAACCTCCTGGGCCCGCGCTTTCGCACCGTCCAGACCACCCTTCTTAGGATTAAAAAGTATATGGGCCAACTGATATTCAAAGACACCGGCGCTGGCTTCAGGAAACTGTCTTAAGAATTGTCCCATGATATCCTCTTCACTGACTCGGATCTTTGAAGAGATTTCATTCTCTATCAGCGACTGACGCTCGACTTTATTTCGTACAAATTGCTGGTATTCGGCGACTCCCATGCCCTGACCCTTGACAGCTCCAAGGAGGTCGGCTCGGCTCATATTGTTTCTTTTTGCAATATCTCTGATTTCACTTTCTACACGCTCGATAGTGACAGAAAGGTTCAAGCGCTTGATTTCAGACTCAATAATTTTTTCGTTAATGAGATAATCAAGCTGAAGCTTTTCATCTTTCTTGAGATCGTCATTTGATCTACCAAGAAGTAAAAGATCATCAATTCCTTGGCCGGAAGAAAGCCTTTTTTTGAATTCTGAAAAATCCGACTGGGTTACAATCTCTGAATTAACAACCGCTAAAATTCGATCGACAGGAGCCGCTAAAGCTACCGAAAAAGAGAAACAGATGAATGAGAAGATGATTTTCATTTTACCCCTCGCGTTTCCACAGTGACCGCATTAATCATAGATTGATCCCTCAATACACGCGCAGATCTTATCTGAGCATCTAACCAGGATGCAAACAATGCCTGCTCCTTTTTGCCCATCAAAAACTGTACGATAAGTGGCCTCACCTCCTCGAGGGAGGCAAAACCTGCAGGCGCTTTTCTCTCGACTTTAAAAATATGAAATCCGTAGGGGCTTTCTAAGACCCCGGAGACCCCGCCAACCGGCAAAGAGAAGGCCTTATCAAAAATATCGACCGTTCCTTTTTCAATCCATCCAATGAGGCCACCGTTTTTTGCTTCAGGGCTGACGGAAGATTGTTTGGCGACCTCAGAGAAGTCCTTCTTTCTCAGTTCATCTTTGATAGCCTCTGCTTTTGACAGCTCATCAGTAATAATTTGCCTTAAATAGACTCTCTCTTTGAGGCGATAACGCTCTTTGTTCTCTTGAAAATAGGTTTCGATTTCATTGGGCTTTGGTCCCTCAACTTTTGCGCTCATTTTCTTGAATATCATTCTTTCCAGCAGACGGGTTCGCATCTCAGCTTTCCAGTCAGCAAGGGAAATCCCTTCTTCCGCAAGAGCTCGGCGAAACGAAAGATCATCTGGGTAAGAGGACCTGAAAGAGTTCACCTCTTCTTCGAGGGCCTTTTCTGTGATCTCTAGTTTTTCTTTTTTGGCATAATCAACGGCCAGAGCTTGGAGAATAAAGGTTCTTATAATCTCTTCTTTGGCGCGGATGACGTTATTTGGATCTTTAGCCGCCAGGGCATCGTAGGACTTCAGTTTTCGAGCAAGACGATTAGCAAACTCTTTTGCGGTTAAAGTCTGCTCGTTGACCTGAACAATAGTTCTTTGAGAAAGTTGAGAGGAGGGATTTGTACATCCCAAAAAAAGCGCTGAAAAAATAAAAAGCCCCAATCGAATGGGGCTTTGTAAAAACTTTCTCAAAAAGTCCTCGATGAACTAGTTAATCAACTAAGCCCTTGTTGACCTGGATCTTATAACCCTTCTTTAAGCCCTCAAAGTATTGATTGAAGATATCACGGCGTTTCTCATCAAACACCGCAGCCCGCAGCTGTCGTTTGTTGGCATTTTCATAAGATCTGCGGCCAGTGACCTTAACAATATGAAAGCCAAACTGAGTCTCAATCAAGCCCCTGACCTCACCGATCTTCATCCCTAAAACGGTATCATAGACACTAGGAACAACAG
>JBKCXY010000323.1:0-6147 GCA_046315835.1 Pseudobdellovibrionaceae bacterium
GAAATCTGCGTGTTCGTTGGTGATTTCTGTTTCTTGTAAAACAAGAAACAGAAATTCCGTCCGATTTCCCTTTTTTCTCTAGAGAGTTAGGTAGTTAGAGGACGGCGTTCTGCTGAAGGGACAGGATTTTGAGTCAGTTGCTAAAATTTAGGCTTTTAAAAGAATTTCGATCATTTTTTCGGCGGCTCTCCCGCCGCCGTAGGGGCTTTTCCAGCGGGCTTTTAGTTTCATCATTTTCGCGAATGACTTTTTTATTTTTTGAGGTTCAACTCCAGCCAAAATATTTGCTTTGAGTTTGACTGTTTCGGGTCGTTCCGTATTCTCACGCAGAGTTATGCAGGGAACGTTGAGAATACAGCTCTCTTCCTGCAGGCCCCCTGAATCTGTGGCGACAATTCGGGCATTTTTCTGGAGATTTAAAAATTGGTCGTATCCTACGGGATCGATCAAGGTCACATGAGATGGAATTTGGAATTTCAGCTCCGAAAGAACACTCTTTGTTCGAGGGTGAATGGGAAAAATCAATTTTAAGCCATGCTGTTTGGAGGCCTCGAAAACAGCTTCCAAAATTCGAGTGAGCCTTTTGGTGTCACCGGTATTCTCTTGCCGATGAAGGGTGAGTAAACAATAGGGGGCTTTTTGTAGGGCATGGTCAGGCTTAAGGCCCTTCATTCTTCTGAGTAAAATATCTTGGACGGTATTTCCCACGACAGCAATTTTTCTGGCAGGGAGGCCTTCTTTGAGGAGATATTTTTTCGAAACTTGGGTTGGCGCAAACAGAAAATCAGAAAGATGGTCGGTGATCACACGGTTGACTTCTTCAGGCATAGTCCGATCAAAGCTTCTTAAGCCGGCCTCAATATGTGCAATCCGAACACCAGGTCTTTTTGCCGCCGCAAGAGCCCCCGCAAATGTCGAATTGGTATCACCTTGGACGAGGACCCAGTTGGGATTTTCAAGCTGAATAATTTCATCGAGCTTTTCCACCATCTTCGAGACTTGAAGAGCGTGGGTCTTTTCTTGAATGGCAAGATTGTACTTCGGTGTGGGCATTTTGAAATCATCCCAAAAAATTTGATCCATGTTGGTACTGTAGTGTTGTCCAGTATGAACAATCTCAAAATGAATTTTTCTTTGAGTGAGCACATAAACGATCGGAGCGAGCTTGATAATCTCAGGGCGAGTGCCCAAGACAATTAAAAATTTTGGCTTCATGGCTTTACATTAATTAAACAGATCGATAATGGCTAGGGTTCTTTCAGGGGAACTTTGGTGCTCTGCTTTTTGGGTTAAGCCCTGACCCGGCGGCTCCAGAAAACTTTGAGGATGATTTTAAGCTTCATCCACCATTTCAGCCGATGGCTGGTAACTCGGCCAAGAATCTCAGCTTCGGGAATCGGGAAGTCTTCGCCGCCCGCGAGCGATCTCGTGATGTAGAGCTTGTTCTTAGGATTTCTGAAGTCAAAAGTGATGGTCCACAGGTAGTGAACCACCAAAACTTTTTGATGATTTCTGAAAAGTACAATGTCGAAGGTCTTGAGCTCTTCTCGGATGGCTTCCACTTGAAGGATTTCCCCTACACGCATGAGGGGGAGCATCGAGCCAGAGACGACTTCCGCTTTGATGCTGTCCAAGGATTTGAGAGCTTTTTTCAGGTGGCCAAATGTCTCGTCATCAGTGGGTGGTAGTTTTTGATCCATGCTTTAAGTCTGCGCGAGGGTGAAGTTGAGGGTCAACACCATTCAACCAAATCAAGGCGCGCTTGGGGTGACTGATCAGAAACAGCGGATCACTCACTGGGAGATTCAGATTCTCAACACCTAAGAGCTGCCTGAGGGATGAGTAGCGATACTCCATCACATCCGAGGTGAGCTCCGCAGACAGGGGATTACGATAAATGTAGTGATAGGCATTCAGCAGCTCTGCCCGCGTCTCGATCTCGTGAATGATGAAGGGTTTTTTGAGCAAGTCCACGCCGGGCGCGGGCTCGATCAGCAGAATGAGGGCTCGGTGGATTTCGTCAAGCACTTGAAAGGGCGTGATCTCTTCCTTGGGAAGATAAGAGAACAAAATATGGCAATGGGTTTCCAGCAGAAGAAAGGCATGAAGCTCAAAGGGGATTCTTTTGCGAGTCATGCGAAAAGCGGTGGCAAACATTTTCCAGCGATAATCGAGGCTGAGACTCATCCAAGTCGAAGCTGAAAGATTGGGGCTGACGTGCACGTATTTTTTATGACGAAGTGATTTCATGCCGGAGCCCAAATGAAAAATCGAGGCAGAGCTGGTTGTTGGGGCTGCGAGGGGCTAGGCCTCTCTGGGATCCGATCTTCGCTCTTCGGCTAAAAAATGACGCATGTGCGACACCACTTTTGGGGCCGCACCTTTTACGCACCTTTTATGTTTTGCGGGAACCGCACCTTCTTTAGTGGGTGTGGAAGATGGCTTTGAGGTTTTTGAGGACGGTTTCAAGGTCCGAGAGCTTGAGGGACGTAGGGCCGTCGCAAAGAGCTTTGTCGGGATTGGGGTGGGTTTCGAGGAAAATTCCATCCACTCCCACCGCCATGGCCGCTCTGGCCAGCGGCCACACCATGTCCCGTCGGCCGCCACTGGATTCACCGGTGGCTCCGGGGAGTTGAGTGGAGTGCGTGCAATCCATAATCACCGGAAATCCCAAAGCCCGCATTTCCACAAGGCCCGTCATATCATTGATCAATCGGTTGTAACCAAACGTCGTTCCACGCTCACACAGGAGCAATTTTGAATTACCCGCGTTCACAGCTTTGGCAGCGATGGCTTTCATATCCCAAGGAGCCAGGAACTGACCTTTTTTGATGTGAATGACTTTGCCTGTCTTTGCAGTTTCCACCAACAGATCTGTTTGGCGCGAAAGAAAAGCTGGAATTTGAATCACGTCAGCGACTTCGGCGGTGGCTTCCACCTGAATGGTTTCATGCACGTCCGTCAACAGCGGCACGCCAATTTGCGATTTGATTTTATCAAGGCTTTTCAGAGCTTGGTTGACGCCAGGGCCGCGGAAGCTGCCGGCAGATTGACGATTGGCTTTATCGAAAGAGCATTTCAAAATCCAAGGTATACCCAAGGATTTGGTGACTCGTAAAATTTCTTTGCCAGTTTCGAGAACCATGCCTTCGTCTTCGATGATGTCAGGGCCTGCAAACAGCACAAAGTTTTTGCCATCACCCCAAGTGATTTCTTGGTTGGAGGTTTTCAAAGTCACTGGATTTTTAAGAGCACCAAAGCCTGTGGTCATCACAAATTCCTTTATTTAAGTGCCTGGATCACTTTTTCAATCACATAGTCTTGAGTCTTCTCGTCCATGTCGGGATACATCGGTAAGCTCACGCAGTGGTCTGCGGCCCATCTGGCTCGAGTGACGTCGCCGTGAACTCGGCCACCGTGTTTTGCATACCAAGGTTGGTCAGGCATAATGCGCGGATAGTGCACAGAGGTTGGTACGCCTGATTCTCCGAGTGTTTTAATGAACGCCGCACGGTCTGACACTGTCAGCGTGTACTGCGCCCAAACACTGGTGTTGAATTCGTGCACGAACGGAAATGAAAAGTCTTTCGCTTTGATCGAAGCAAAAGCTTGAGAATAGCGTTTGGCCACGCGATTTCGCTGTTCAATTTCCCAAGGGTATCGCTGCATTTTTGCCAAAATGATCGCGCACTGAAGAGTGTCCAGGCGGCCGTTCACACCCAAGCGAGTGTGATAGTAGCGCACTTCAGAGCCGTGCTCGCGAATCTCTTTCATGGCGATATGAAGTTTTTCATCATTGGTGAAAATAGCTCCCCCATCTCCGTAGCAGCCCAAAGGCTTTGCTGGGAAAAAGCTAGTGCCGCCGACGATGCTGAGGTTGCAAGAGCGCTTTCCTTTGTACATGGCGCCAAAACTTTGGGCCGAGTCTTCAAGGACAAAGAGGTTGTGTTTTTTCGCGAGGGCATTGATTTCATCCATATCAGCCACTTGCCCGTACAAGCTGACGGGAGCAATCGCTTTTGTCTTGGGTGTGATGGCCGCTTCAATTTTTGAAACGTCCATATTGAAAGTTTTAGGATCGATGTCCACGTAAACCGGCGTTGCCCCCGCAAGGACAATGGTCTCTGCCGTAGCGATAAATGAAAACGCTGTTGTGATCACTTCGTCACCAGGTCCGATACCAAGGGCCATCATAGGGATCAAAAGAGCGTCAGTGCCAGAGGCTGCGGTGAGAGCGTATTTAGTGCCAACAAATTCAGCGAGTTTCTTTTCGCACTCAACGACTTCGGGGCCGTTGACGTAAGCGCCGTGATCGAGAACTTTCTGAATGCCAGAGTCGATTTCGTTTTTGAGGGCTTTGTACTGAGTTTTTAAATCAATAAAAGGAACTTGCATGCGCTCTCCTTAAAAAGGTTTTTCCATCGAGATTTGACTGTAGCTTGAGAGAAAGCCACTGTCCACCGTACGGTCTTAAAATAGTCAAAAGCAATGTGAAAATTCCGCCACAAATGGTCGCCCGTCCGCATCATCTATGGCTTCTAAGACACAGGCTTGATTCAATCGCTGTATGATAAAAACAGCGTACATTTTAGTCGGCGGTCGAGGCTCTAGGCTTTCGACTTTATTTCCAGACTCGATCAAAGTTCTCGCTCCTGTGGGCGGAGAGCCTTTGCTCAATCACCAGCTGCGGTGGCTCTCTCACCAAGGCATTGAGAGAGTGGTTTTGCTGGCAGGGTTTCGCGGCGAGAAGCTCGCTGATTACACAAAGAGAGCTTCGGAATTTTGGCTTTTGCGAATTGATCTTGAGATCGAGCAAGAGGCCATGGGATCTGCTGGAGCTCTCAAAAGATTTCATCGCACTGAGGATGAAGAGTTTTTAGTTCTGAATGGCGGAAGATATTTTTCAGGCGATCTGAGGGATTTTCTCGCACTACCTTTAGATGCTGCTGAACCCTGTGTGGCTTTGGTGAAAGAGAATGTGGATTCAGCTCTGTTTCGCGGTTACCCGTTTTTTGCAGAAAATCCGCAGCATTTTTTAGCCGGGGCCGTGATTTGCCATAAGAAAATTCTGGAGAGAATTCCTGCGGATCGTTTTTTTCTCGTCGAGGAAGATCTTTTGCCAGGTCTCGCGGGTCTTAAAATCAAGTCTTGGGAAGGCAAAGTGGCGGATATTGCGCACCCTCATTCCTACGCCGAATTGAATGCAGATCTCGTGTTTGAAAAAGCCATGAATGAAAATCCACTTCTACCTTTATTGTTGGCGGTCGCTCTGGATCAAGGGCAAGTCTTTGTCACTGATGAAGCCATCTTTGATCTTTTTAAGAGCACAAGTCTCGTCAACCTGTTGCACCGCTGGCCGAGGGATAATCAAATTAAGCGCTTTTCACCGCGGGATTTGATTGTGATTTCTGAAGCTGAAAAATCCCTGGTGGATGACCTATGGCGAATTTCTCATCGTTGCGGTTCACAGGTCCTGGTGGTCACAGATAAGGCCCTTGAAGAAACGTTGTATGATGCGAAAGCTTCATTTCAAGAGCTGCGCTCTGCTTTGATGTCCTATCAGAAGTACTGGCAGTCCCTGGAGATTTCTCAGGGCTGGATTTCCCCGCAGGGGCGACCGCGCAGGCCCGCGCTATTTATGGACCGTGATGGCGTCATCATTGTGGATGAGGGGTATTTGCAGGACCCCAGCAAAGTGCGCTTGAAAGCCGAAGCTTGTGCCGCTATTGAGCGAGCCCATGCGCGGGGCTGGTGTGTGGTCGTCGTGACCAATCAGAGTGGTCTCGGCAGAGAGTACTTTGGATTCGAAAAGTACGATGCTGTCACTCGGAAAATGCTCGCGGATTTGGCGGAAAAGGGGCTGTGGGTGGATCACATCGAAGTGGCGCCCACTTATGATAAATCCAAAAAAGCTTTTGGGCACATTCAGCGTTCGATGCGTAAGCCAAGACCTGGGATGTTTTACGCAGCCGCAGAGCATTTGGGGATTGACCTCAAGCGTAGCTGGATGGTGGGTGATAAGGCCTCGGATCTGATGGCAGCAGCCCTCGCAGGGCTTGAGAAGGGCTTTCTTTTGACAAGCGAAGTCCACCTAAATCAGCTTGAAAAATGGCGTTCTTGGCCATTATTATCCAGAGTTTCCTGGGG
>JBKCXY010000324.1:0-6506 GCA_046315835.1 Pseudobdellovibrionaceae bacterium
GTTCTTTCATGTCTCACTGGTCGGCTCATTTCGAGAGTGTCTTTAGAGAATCTTAATAAACTGATGATCTACTGGACTGAAGTCTTAGGCGGTGGGCTCACATAGGCACGCTAGATCAGAAAACGAGGATCCTTCAGCTTTAGGGAGTTCAATCTTAAGCCGGAACTGCGCCGATTTTTTCAATTTGTTTGATGAAGTGAAACTGACTCAAAATCCTGTCCCTGGTCTCTGCGACCGCCTCAATGGAGCCAACATTTCCTGATGAAATCTGCGTGTTCGTTGGTCATTTCTGTTTCTTGTAAAACAAGAAACAGAAATTCCGTCCGATTTCCCTTTTTTCTCTAGAGAGTTAGGTAGTTAGAGGACGGCGTTCTGCTGAAGGGGCAGGATTCTGAGTCAGTTTTTGATGAAGTCCCTGAGCTTTTGATCTGACTGATTTTTGGCTGTCAAAAACATAAGGCGAGCCGTTGGCAAGCTGCCCCCAATCATCGTGGCTTCGAACCACAGTCGCTCTGGGGGCTGGCCATAGGGGTGCAAGACAAGAATCACGTCGATCACTCCGCGAGCAAATTCTTTAGGAACAGTTTCGCAGAGAAGCATTCCTGATTCCGAGAGGTTCACTGTTTTCGTTCGATAGGAATGATGGGAGGTCACGAGGACGACCTCCAACGTCTGCAGGTATCGCGGTCTTAAGCGCTTTTCCTGAAAGCTCTTGAGAAGCTCCACTTGGCGATCATCTTGGACAAAAAGATCAAGAATCGGCGTCTTGGTGACGGTATCTTCCCTCATTGATCATCCCCCCGGATACTCATCAGTTTAGGTTATTTGAGGGCTATTTCAGAGTGAGATTTCGAAGAATCTCAAATTGAGACAATAGTCGTAAAGAACAAAATTCCCTTGTGAAAACTATGAGCGACGAACTTTCAGGCAAGAAGCGTAGTGCGACGGCTGTTTTTCTTCGAAGGCAGGATAGGCTTTTTTACATTCCTCATCAGCTATGGGGCAGCGAGGATGAAAATGACAGCCTTCAGGGGGATTAATCGGACTTGGGACATCCCCGGTCAGGATAATTCTTTGCTCATGACGGCGAGGATCAGGAACGGGGATCGCGGACATGAGTGCTTTTGTATAGGGGTGCTGAGGTTTAAGGTAAATTTCTTGAGCAGGTGCGTACTCGACAAATCGACCCAGGTACATGACAGCCACTCGTGTTGAAACATGTTCAACAACTTTGAGATCATGGGCGATGAAAATATAAGTGAGTCCCAGTTTCTCTTGAAGGTCCATCAGGAGGTTGATCACTTGCGCCTGAATCGAAACATCAAGGGCGCTCACTGGCTCATCACAGATGATGAGTTTGGGCTCGACGGCCAACGCTCTGGCAATGCCGACCCGCTGTCTTTGACCACCAGAAAACTCATGGGGATATCTTTGTGTAGATTCTGGTCTTAGCCCCACAAGCTCTAAAAGCTCTTTCACCCGCGCCGCTCTTTTTTCAGGGTCAGGGAAAAGATTATGGATAATGAGAGGCTCCTCAATGATCGCACCAATGGTCATCCGAGGATTGAGGCTGGCGAAAGGATCTTGGAAAATGATCTGCATGTCTCGGCGAAGTTTACGAAGCTCTTCGCCATCCACGTGAGTGATATCTTTCCCCATGAACTCGATTTTTCCAGAAGTTGATTCGATAAGGCGGATCAAGCATCTTCCTAAAGTCGACTTTCCACAACCCGACTCACCGACCAGGCCCAAAGTTTCGCCTTTATTCAGAGTGAAGGAAATTCCTTGAACAGCTTTCACGGAAGCCACTTGGCGAGAAAACAAGCCCCCGAAAATAGGAAATTCTTTCACTAAATTTTCAACTTTGAGAAGAGTTTCACTCATGAAATTTCCTTGAGTGCTTTTCCATCAGTATGAAAGCACGCCACTTGATGGTCTTGAGAAGAGCTAGGGCAATCTGATTTCTTCAATTGCGGAATCTGAGCATCACATGCTGCTGTCTTCTTTTGGCAGCGCTCAGAAAACCGGCATCCCGGGGGAAGCTTTAATAAACTAGGGACTAAGCCCGGAATGGTCTGAAGACGCTCCAGCTTTTTCCCAGAATCAAAATGGGGAATGGATTTCAGTAAACCCTGTGTATAGGGGTGTTGAGGACGATAGAAAATATCTTCCACAGATCCGTATTCGACGATTTTTCCAGCGTACATCACAGCCACTTCATGGCACATCTCAGCCACCACACCCAAATCATGGGTGATGAGGATCATGGCTGCATTGAGTTCCTTTTGAAGCTTTCTCATGAGATCGAGAATCTGCGCTTGAATCGTTACATCCAAAGCTGTGGTCGGCTCATCGGCAATCAATAGATGAGGATCGCAAGATAAAGCCATGGCAATCATCACACGCTGTCGCATGCCGCCTGAAAGCTGATGGGGGTACTCATGAAAACGCTTCTCCGGAGAAGGAATGCCCACCAAGCGAAGCATTTCGATAGCTTTCTTTTGGACTTGATCGGGCGTGAGATCTTTTTGGTGGAGGGCAATGACTTCTTCAATCTGATGACCACAAGTAAAAACAGGGTTCAGTGAAGTCATGGGCTCTTGAAAAATCATGGCGAGGTCATTCCCGCGCACAGTTCTCATCTCATCATCAGAAATTTTCAGCAAATTTTTACCTTGAAAAAGGATCTCGCCAGAAACGATCTCGCCAGGCTTTTGAATGAGTCTCATGATGGACAGGGAAGTCACGGACTTGCCACAGCCGGATTCACCCACAATCCCCAAGGTTTTCCCCTCGGGAACTTTAAAACTGACATCATCCACGGCAAAGAAAGAGCCATCATCCGTGGTGAATTTCGTCTTTAAGTTTTTAACTTCGAGAACAATGCTCAAGGTGACTCCTCAATTTGACCAATTGAGTTATAGCAGAAGCTAACTTGGGTTCAAGCTCTCGATCACACTGGGGAGCTCTGTGTAAGAAAAAAGCGAGGCTGAGGGGTTAAATTTTTGAAGCTCAGACCACTCTGTGTAGCCAAAGCGCACGGCGATGGATTTCACACCAGCGGCTTGAGCCGCCATCATGTCGGGGAGACCGTCCCCAATCATCACCGCTTGTGAGGGGTGAAGGCCCGCCACTTTGATGGCTTCGAGCAAGGGGCGGGGATGAGGCTTCTTTTCAGGGAAAGTGTCGTAGCAATGAATCGCTTTCCAGAAGTTTTGGCCCAAATCATAATGGTTCAAGATTTTATAGGTCGGATGCGTGTTCTTATTGGTGACAAGAGCCAGAGGGCCTTCCCAAGATCTCAAAAATTCCAGCGCGCCAGGATAAAATTGAGCATGTGTCAGACAAATCTCTTCGTAGTACTTTAAGAACTGAGCCTCCATTTTGAGGAATGCCTGATCTTCCATTTTAATCTCGGGGAAGTATCGATGCAGAAGAGCTCTGAGGCCATTGCCGAGGCCGAAAATAATATCTTGTTTGGTTAACGAAGGATGGCCGTGCTCAGAAAGAATTCGGTTCACTGCAAAAGTATAATCTTGTGCAGAATCAATCAAAGTTCCATCAAGGTCAAAAATCAGTAGTCGATTCATCTTTGACTGACTGTAATCATCATGCGACAAGTTGTCATGCGCGAACTCAGCTCAAAAATTGATTATCTTGAAAGCCTTGCTCCTCCCCCAGCTCAGCTAGAAGGCTTGTTGAGGCTTGCTCGGAGTTTTTCAGATGAGTTGAATAAAACCCAAATTTCCCTCAGCCATCATGAGGCTCAACTAGTTGCCCATTTCTTTAAGCTGAACCAAGTTCGAACAGTTTTGGAGATCGGGGCTTTAACGGGCTTTTCCGCTCTTTATTGGGCTTGGGCAGTGGGTCCCCAGGGAAGAGTTTGGACAATAGAAAAAGATACAGCTCATGCTCAGAAGTGTCGTGAGATTTCGCAGCTGGCAAAGACTGAGCTTCAGTTTTCTATTCAGGTCATTGAAGGGGATGCAGAGATGAAGTTAGCGGAAAGTGCGAGCTGGGGTCTTCCAGAGGTGGTTGATGCTGTTTTTATCGATGGGAATAAAGCTGCTTATGGAAAATATCTGGATTGGGCGCTTGCTCATACAAAGTCTGGCTCGGTGATAGTGGCTGATAATGTTTTTCTTTGGGGTGGCGCTTGGGGGGACCAAAACTCAGTAGCCTCAGCTAAACAAATTGAAGTCATGAAAAAAGTGAACGAAACTCTGATGGATTCAGATCGTTTTTTGAGATTAATGATCCCGACAGCTGAGGGTTTGTTGATGGCGGTTCGACGGTCAACTGCGGCTGATCTTTCAGGTCGCTAAGCACACGTCGGCTAATTGGCAAGGTCAGCCCGTTAGGTAGAGTTACGGTTCTAGCTTCTTTATCAATTTTATGGATATGCTTTCTTGCCACCCAAAACGAGCGGTGGAGCTTGAGTCCATAGTTGGAGGGCAGCGAATCGATTGCTTGATTAAACCCGCAGAGTAGAAGGGTACTTCCTTTGGAGGTCACAACATTAACATACTGTTTCTCTGCTTTAATATAGATAAGATCAGAGCCGAGTTCCTTAGGAACCTTTTCCATAAAAGATCCTAAGTAGCTTTCGCTTGACTCATGAGATTCCGCCGATCTGATTTTGTTCCGATAATCTCGCTTCATACCGCCGAGAATACCAAGGCCAATGAGTCCTGGGGTTCGAATCAAAACCCAGGACAAAAGAATAGGCAAAAATACATGAATAAACTCCTCCAAAATGCCTGCTAAAGACAAGTAGGGGCCCAAATCAACTAACAAAAAGACATCAATGAAATATGCGAAAGGAGCAAACAAAATAGACCCAAGCAAACTCTCCAAAAAACAGATGAACCAAGAGTCCTTTTTAAAAAGGATCCTCAAAGTCCAATGCGAGAAGCTCAGAAAAAAAAGCGCTAAAAAAACAGTGGGGACCCAAACTGCAAAACTTTGCACTTCTGAACCATAAGAATCATCCGCACCAACGACTGAGAATAGTAGTGAAAATGAAATACCAAAAAATGCAAGGTAACGATAATTGGAGACGTTCTTTGGCGCTAAATCAAACTTACTAGTGATCATGGGCGGTCAGAATAGCAAATATTCAGCAGAAAAAAAGACAAAATTGCCCGAGTGGTTTTGAAGTCTCGTGCAATCCGGAAAATTGGCATCCTTCAATGACAATTTTGAGGTATTTGCTTGCTGAGAAAAAGGCTGATGACTCAGCCTTCTAATCACCGACTGAACTACAATACATACACAAAGCTTAAATTGGCCTCATACTCACTATTTCTACCTTTAGTCACAATAGGACTTTTGTCGAGTCGGGAATTGTAGCGTTCATAGTTAATCTCGCTCAGCACTTTCCATTTTTCGGAAAGGTCTATTCTGGTGAAAAGTGCACTACCAATCGCCCGGTGACCGCTCGTGGCGGAATACTCTTGGTATGATGAAGTGGTAGCCTGTGTGGAGGTAATTCCAAAATCTCGATTCAGGAATGCTGAGTTTGCCCAAGTAGACCAAGCGAGAATTTCAAAATCAACTTTTTTTGAGATTCGAGGAATACCAACACCCAAAACCGCAATATGCAGTTGCCCAATCTCATTATTCCCGACCATAGATCGCCCACCAATCCACAGGTCGTAGTCACCAATCAGTGAGTACCGCGCTTCGATCACCCCCATCCATTGGTCCTTAATGTCCCCAAGCCCTTTGAGAAAATCTGGATCATCACTTTCTTTTCTGCCGTACTCATAACGCGCTGCAAGGCTGATTAAAAAATCATCATTCACAAACTGTCTAACTCCATTCTCAACACCCTCAATAAAGACCTGTGTGTTGCTGGTTGATAGATGGATCATTGCGACGGCTTCAGCCTCTGTCGCATAGTTTTTTGAAGCATCAGACTTTCCTCCGTGTTCGACTCCAGCGCCGAGAGGTATAGCCCATCCCTCTTTGCAGGCAAAATTGAGCAGTGAGGGCATATCTGGGGCGCAGCCTTTGGCTTTGGCCTGATAAGAACTCATCAACAAAAGAAAGACAGTAATCAACTGAGAAAAACGCATTTTAATCTCCTTTAATAAAGACATTTGAGCAAAAACATACGGCCTACAGAGGAATAAAATAACAACTTTTGAACTAGTGGAAGCAATTTTGAACCAGCGGCAAAATTAATCCGGCTGACTTGGACCTTTGTGCCATATCAGACAGCGATCCCGCATGTGAAGTTGCCGGCCCACCTGAGGACAAGTTATTCCTGACTGGTTCATTGCCGTTCTGAAGTAGCAACTGAATCAAAATCCTGTCCCTTCAGCAGAACGCCGTCCTCTAACTACCTAACTCTATAGAGGAAAAAGGGAAATCGGACGGAATTTCTATTTCTTGTTTTACAAGAAATAGAAGTGACCAACGAACACGCAGATTTCATAGGTAAATGTTGGCTTCATTGAGGCGGTAGCAGAGACCAGGGACAGGATTTTGAGTCAGTTATT
>JBKCXY010000325.1:0-6956 GCA_046315835.1 Pseudobdellovibrionaceae bacterium
TGAGAGATATGACTACGAGTACCTTGCCAATGGCCAAGTGAAGTCGAAGGCCACTTCAATTGGTAAGATGAATTACAAATACGATGCTAAGTCTGGCAAGGTGTCAGAAGTGGTCACTCAAACTTTTGATGAAAAAGGAAAAGTGGCGACCAACCGTAAAACAGAGTTCAAGTACGATAACCGAGGAAATCTCACATGGGCACAGAACTCGGATGGCCTTGAAGTGACGATGACCTACGATAACCGAGGGCGTATTGCGACGATCACAGACCAGGCCAAGAAAGTGGTTCGAATCGAATACGAAGAGCGCTTCGGAAAGCCTGCTCAGGTGACTCGTCCTGGCTTAGGAACAATTCGAGTCACTTACAAGTCAAATGGCGAAATCGATAAAGTGCAGTCTCCTGAAGGGCCGACAGTGGCCATGCAGGTTGCGAGCACTTTCAATAACTTGCTGGATGTCATTGCTCCAGCAACAGCAGAAGTCTTTAACTAGGAGATCGCATGAATAAGCTTATTGGATTCATCATTTGTTTTCTGTTCTCCGGTATCGTCTTCGCTCAAACAAATTCTCCTCTGAGTCCACCGATGACGGATGAACTGAAAGCTCCTGGGAGCACGGGAGAAACTTGCTGCCAAGGAATGGTCAAGCAGCACAATCCCTTGAAGGTAAATCCTGGTCAGTACGATCAGCTTCTGCTGGATGCTGAAGAATCAACATCCACGACTGTGCCCTCACGTGGCGGGCCTGGTTCTCGTTAAACTGTCTCATTTTGAGACTGCTCGTTGGGTCATCAACACCTGACTATTTCAATGACAGAGGGGGCTCAAATCCCCTCGTGAAATCAAGCACTTAAGCCCCCATTTCTTGGCACAAAGACTGCTTCAGTGATACTCTAGAAGAGATTCGTCATAGGAGGATCTTATGTTGAAGAAGTCATTATTATTGGTTGCTGTGATGGTCTCTGCCAGCTCTGCTTGGGCAGGCAATAGCCACACTTGTAACAACAAGAGCTCAGAAGGTCGCCTCAAGAGAGATTATCCGCAGTTGTTGGCGGAAGCTCCAGCAGCGAAAGTTGCCCCTGTACGAGCCCAAGGAAATCCAGCAGCTAAAAAGTAAGCTTATTTTTGCTGACTTTTTTCACCAGCCTCACTTCGTTTCAATTCGAAGGTGAGGCGGCTGGCTTTAGCTTCACTAGAGTCTGATTTAAAATTGTCTGAGATAAAATCCGTTGTGGCCGTCTTTGCATCTTTCATCAGAAGGACTGCGCCTTTGGCGACATTTTGAAGATAGGGTCCAGCTTTCGAATCTTTCACCCACTGATAAGCATGAACTTCCAAAGTTTGTGAACCAAAATTGAACTGCAACAGTATTGTAATGAAGATTGCAAGGACAAGCGATTTAAGCACAAAGCCAAACTCAGACATTTTGGTTTACCTCATTCTTTCGAATTTTATTGAGAGCTTCTTTAATTTCATGTTGTTTAAATGGCTTACGAATGTAGAGGCTGGCCCCAGCTTCAAAAGCCTGAGCAATGGTGGTCTCGTCGTCGAGAGTACTCACGGCTATAATTTTCGTCTCTGGGGCATTCTCGCGGACCCACCGAGCAATTTCAATTCCGTTAAATTTAGGTAGGACTAAATCAAGAAAGATCACCTCAGGACTGAGCTTTGTCACAAGCTCTGCCACTTGTCCGCCATCGGAGCATTCACCCACCACCACATCACCGTTCGTCTCAACAGCGTGACAGAGAATCTCTCGAATAAAACCTGCATCATCGACGATAAGACATTTCAGCGCCATGAAACCAGATTATCTGGAGCTCTGAAAAACGAGAAGGGGACTTGGGTGATCTAGACTATTGTCCCCAGCGATAGCCAAAGCGGAGAAAGGTCATGCCCTGTTGAACGTTCACTCCTGTTGGCGTTTGTCCAGTCACAGGATCTGCAGCGGAAGCTGCTCCGTCATACTGAGTGGTCTCATGCTGGTATTCTAGACCCACTAGAATCTGATGTCTTCGATTGAATTTGATCTCGGATCCAATCGACACTTTCATTCGACCTGTTGAGGGGCTCGAGCCAGAGCTGAGAGCTAACGAGGTTTCAACTTCTTGAGATGTTAAGCGCGGAAAGAGCGAAGCGCCCACAGTCCAAGCAAATGACGGGGCAACTGGAATTCGCCCTGAGACATCAACTCCAAATCCTTTACTCACTAAGCCCACTCGCGTGTTTTCATCGCTCGGAACTCGCATTCTGGTTTCCGTGTAGGTTAAACCAAAACTCACTGAGTTCGATCTTCGCGAAAGGCCAAAATACTGCCTCGTCACCACTCCAACTTCCGTCGAATCAAGTTTGACACTCACCGAGCCGGGGTCATTCGTCTTTCGAATGCCTGCACTTGTTGAGGTGCCATAGTGGCCATGAAGTCCTAAAAATGGAGTCAGCCACAAGCGCCCCCCCAACTCAATCCCAGGAGAATAGCTTTGATAATTTCGATAGCTGTAGCCCGAGTCAGAGTCTACATAATGCAAATACGAGAAAGCTTCGACCTCAAGTCGATTCAAACGATTGTCATCTTCATGAATTTGCTCTCGGTAGACCTTCAGTTGCACAGGTTCTTTTCCAACGACAATATCCTTGACCTGATCGACAAGGGGCGGTGATTCGGAAAAAACAAGATCACTGAGGGGTGCAGGCTCAGCCACAGGAAGGGGCGTTGATTTCTTTTCAACAGGCTCTGGTTTTGACTCCGTGGGAGCAATGACAACAACAGGCTGACCTATGGGTACCGTTGTTCCGGGAGATGATTTTACATCCTTCTTCTTCGGAAGGGATTTTGCCTTATAGCGCCCCGACTCTAGACCTTTTACCAGTGGATTTTTCTCAGTGCCCCGGTTCCCCACAATCTCTTTGTTTTCATCAAGCTTCTGGCTCCAAGCTGAAGGCAAAAAGCTCAAGAAAAAAATTGTAGAGAAAAGAATCTTATTCATCAGAATATTTTCGGTGAAAACTCGCCTTCACTTAATGCGAATTTGCTTTCTTTTGTTCCTCGAGGAATACTAGGGAGTATGAATTTCTACTCTTTGATTTTGACAGTGATCTTATCTTTAGGTTTCGCCAACCAAAGTCCAGCTCAATCAACTTCATTCAAGAGCAGTCTTGATGAGGAACTCACAATCAAGGGTGTTGTTGTCGCCCCAGTGGTGGACAACGTCTCGAATATCTACGGCACTCCTTTAACTGGTCAGCTGAAGGCGATTGCTGAGTCCAACAAACAATGGAGTGTCTCTGAGTGGCCTGAAAGTCGAAGGATAACTCCGGAAGAGCTTGAGGAGAAGCCTCAGCTTGTTCAACAGATTCTACAGAGATCAAATTCCCAAGGTCTTTTGATTGCGCGAGTTTCGAAAGGACCCAAAGGAATTTCGCTGAAACTCAATCTCTTTTCCGGGAAAGATGGTCTACTGACGGCCCAAGATAGCATTGAAGAGTTTCAGGGCTTTGAAGTTGCAGACCTTCGAAATCAGCTCGATGGTCTTTACAAAAGACTTCTCAATAAGTTGCCCTTTCAGGGACATGTTCTCAGTCGCCGTGGGAATTTAGTAACTCTGAATGTCGGCCAAAGTGTCGGCTTTCAAGCCGGCGACATATTGAACGTTGTCCAAATTATCAAAGTGAATCGTCATCCGAAGTTCAAATTTATTGTTAGCACTGAAAAAGAAATTCTTGGACGTCTTGTGATCACGAAGGCCGATGAGTATTTGTCGTTTGCAAATATTGAGATGGAGAGGGACTCCAACGTCATTCAGCCCAATCAAAAAGTTTTGGCCATTGAATTTAAAACCTACACTTCGCCAGAGACCCCCGCCACTCCAGGACTTGCAAACGAGCTTTCACAAAGACCCGATGCTCCGATTGCTTTCGGAGAAAAGCCAGGACCCTGGCTTCCCCGCCCGGCACCGACCTTCGGAAAAGTCGCTCTTCTTTTCGGTCTTGGACCCTACTCGAT
This sequence comes from Pseudobdellovibrionaceae bacterium, assembly GCA_046315835.1. GTDB lineage: Bacteria > Bdellovibrionota > Bdellovibrionia > Bdellovibrionales > Bdellovibrionaceae > JAJTIC01. The sequence goes on from JBKCXY010000325.1 coordinate 4,004, forward strand.
CAACAATACTCTTAATACTTCTGGCGCTGTAGAGTCTCAGCAAACACTGACACCGAGTCTTAATCTCGAAGGTGAGATGTGGATCACACAGCAGTGGTATGCTTCCCTCGAATTGCGACAATTTCTTGCCTCCATGAAGAATGATCTCGCGGGTTCGGGGCCTAGCCAGTTGAATCTCAATTCACTGCAGACCTCTTTGCACTTTGGCTACTATGTCCTCCTCGGTGAAGACTTCTGGGGTCCTAAGATGCAAATCTTTTTAGGGCAAACAAGCTTTAAGAGCACCATCGACCAAAGTAGCCCCACGGCTTTTACCTCAATGTCATTTTCATCGCTGTCTTTGGGCTTAGGAATGTCGTTTCCAGTGTCTGATGAAATTCCCCTCACCCTCGCCGGCAAGCTGAAATACTTCTGGGGTCCCTCTGTCAGTGAGTCTCCCGTCACCTCGGGAAGTTCTTCTTCAGCCAGGATGGGGCAATTCAATATTACCGGGACCTATCGCCTCAAGCAGCACCTCAACCTCCGAGGCGATCTCAATTATGATCTTTATAGTGCCAGCTTTTCTGGGACGGGAACTCGTTCGGACTCAGCCAGCAGCGCAAGCCACAAGATCACCACAATTGGTGCTGGATTCGAGTATCTGTTTTAACTGCTTCAAGCTTAATTATTGATAACTGACTCATAATCCTGTCCCTTCAGCAGAACGCCGTCCTCTAACTACCTAACTCTATAGAGAAAAAAGGGAAATCGGACCGAATTTCTGTTTCTTCTTCTACAAGAAACAGAAATCACCAACGAACACGCAGATTTCAAAAGTAAATGTTGGCTCCATTGAGGCGGTAGCAGAGACCAGGGACAGGATTTTGAGTCAGTTACTAATTATTGAATGCGACGTGCACACTTTTGTGCATCAGCTGTGATCTTTGGATTCCGGCAGGTGTTATCTACATAATCCCAGCAACCGTCAGAATCGAGGCAGACGCCCTTTGGGTCTGAAAAATAACCCAGATAGAGCAAAGTCCCAATGAGAACTAGCGAAAAACAAGCAACGATCGCCCAAAACTTGCCATTCATTCCCCTAGGTTAACAAAAAGCTTTTGAAATGAGTAATAATCTTTCGCTAATTCTAAGCAAAAAAAAACCCCGAACACAGTCCGGGGTCTTTCTTGAGTTTCATTTTGAGAAACTGATGCTTTATTACATCATGTCGCCCATGCCACCCATACCGCCCATGCCGCCCATACCAGGAGCACCAGCCGCTTTATCATCTTTCTTAGGAGCTTCCGCGATCATTGTTTCCGTTGTCAGCATCAAAGAAGATACAGAAGCTGCGTTCTCAAGAGCACAGCGTACAACTTTCACTGGATCGATAACACCGTCTTTGATCAGATCAGTGTACTCATCAGAGTAAGCATTGAATCCAAAAGAAGCGTTCTTGTTATCCAAAACTTTATTCAGAACGATCGCACCATCTAGACCTGCATTTGCAGAAATCTGACGAATTGGCTCTTCACAAGCACGCTTGATGATAGAGGCCCCAAAAGCTTCTTCTTCTGAAAATTTAGTTTTATCAACTTTTGAAGAAGCTCGCAAAAGAGCAGTTCCACCACCAGCAACGATCCCTTCTTCAACAGCTGCGCGAGTTGCATTCAAAGCATCTTCAACGCGTGCTTTTTTCTCTTTCATTTCAACTTCAGAAGGAGCGCCAACATAAATCACAGCTACGCCACCAGAAAGCTTCGCCAAACGCTCTTTGAGTTTCTCTTTATCGTAGTCTGAAGTTGTTTCTTCAACTTGAGCTTTGATTTGAGCAACACGAGCTTGGATGTCGGCTTTTTTGCCTGCGCCATCGATGACAGTTGTGTTGTCTTTGTCAATCACTACGCGCTTAGCAACACCGAGATCAGAAACAGTCGCTTGCTCGAGTTTTCTGCCGATGTCTTCAGAGATGACTTTTGCACCAGTCAAGATAGCGATGTCTTCCAGCATAGCTTTTCTTCTGTCGCCAAAGCCAGGAGCTTTGACAGCTGCAACGTGGAGAGTTCCACGCAACTTATTCACAACAAGAGTTGCTAAAGCTTCGCCTTCAACATCTTCAGCGATGATCAACAAAGGACGGCCAGATTTAGCAACGCCTTCCAGAACACCAATCATATCTTTCATTGAAGAAATTTTCTTATCGTAAACAAGAACATAAGCATTCTCGAGAACAGCTTCCATTCTTTCTGCGTTTGTTACGAAGTACGGAGACAAGTAACCGCGGTCCAATTGCATACCTTCAACAACTGTCACTTCTGTTTTAGCTGTTTTAGATTCTTCAATCGTGATCACACCTTCGCGTCCAACTTTTTCCATTGCATCAGCAAGCATTTTGCCGATTTCAGGATCGTTATTTGCGGAAATTGTTCCAACTTGAGCAACTTCGTTTGAACCTTTTACTTGCTTAGTCATTGCTTTTAATTCTGTAACAACGATTTCAACAGCTTTGTCGATTCCGCGCTTTAATGACATTGGATTGTGACCAGCAGTGACGATTTTAGCACCTTCGCGATAAATTGCTTGAGCCAAAACAGTTGCAGTTGTTGTTCCGTCACCAGCTTCATCATTGGTCTTAGAAGCAACTTCTTTAACCATTTGTGCGCCCATGTTTTCAAACTTGTTTTCAAGTTCGATTTCTTTAGCAACAGTCACACCATCTTTTGTGATCAAAGGTGATCCAAAAGATTTTTCGATAACTACGTTACGACCTGTAGGTCCAAGAGTTACTTTTACTGCTTTAGCCATAACGTTATCACCTTTCAGAATACTTGTGCGTGCATCTTCTGAAAATCTTAATTCTTTACTCATTTGTTAATCTCCTTAATAGATTGATTTATTTTTAAATTTTGAAAGTGAACAGATCAGATCGTGTGAATCAGGCCTCGTTGAGAGACTTAGTTCATCACACCTAAAA
>JBKCXY010000326.1:0-5808 GCA_046315835.1 Pseudobdellovibrionaceae bacterium
CCCAGGATCCATTTAGCAGGATCTTTTTTAAATCCAGATTTTGAAGGGCGAGGGTCGCGTACTGCGCCCCCCAAGGAGTGACTTGCGAATTTTTCCGGAAAAAAACTTTTCCTAGTTTGCTTTCGACGATCTCACCCACCATCTGAAATCGCGTGTACGCAAGTTTACTTTCTGAGTACTCCGACTTTCCTTGAGACTTGAGCGTGGGGAAGCCTAAAATAATGGAATCCTGCAAAGCTTGAATTTCTGAAGACAGAGCTTGTGAAAGCGCAGACATTTGCGCTCGAGACTGAAGTTCATTCCAGTCCAACCGACTGACAAAGAACAGTTGGTCCACACGCCATAGCAGTGCAGCAGCAAAGACGCCGAAAAAGAGAAGGAAAATTGTAATAAACTTCGCTCTCATCCGTGTGACCGACCCTCTGTAAGATTGTAGTTTTACCTTTTCCTAAGAATCAAGTAAGAAGGACACATGATTGAGACGCAAAGACATGATTATCTTGTGATTGGTTCGGGGCTCGCGGGCCTCGCCTTCGCTTTGAAAGTTCTCGAGCAAGATGAATCGAAATCTCTCTCTGTGGCTATAGTCACGAAGGACAAAGCTCCGTCTGCAAATACCTCTTGGGCTCAAGGAGGAATTGCTGCAGTCATGTCTCAGGAAGACTCTTTCGAAAATCATATTCATGACACTCTGCATGCTGGAGCCGGCCTTTGTGATCAAAATGTGGTCCGAAACTACATTGAACAGGCCCCTGAGCGCATTGAAGATTTGCAACGCTGGGGTGTTCACTTTGATCTGAAGGAAAACAGTGAAATCATAGACTTGACGCGTGAGGGCGGGCACAGTCATCGACGTATTCTGCACTTTGAAGATCACACAGGCTCAGAAATTCACCGCGCTCTTCTCGAGCAGTGCCGAAAACATCCTCGGATTCATCTTTTTGAAGATCATTTCGCCATCGATCTGATCCTCAATCGCCACATTGATCCCAAAGCGATGGGGCCCAGTCGCTGCGTGGGTGCTTACGTTCTCGACAAGCAAACCTCTGAAGTCTCCGTCTTTCTTGGTCGAACCGTGATTCTCTCCACTGGCGGAGCTGGAAAAGTTTATCTCTACACCTCAAATTGGAGCGGCGCCACTGGAGATGGGATCGCGATGGCTTTTCGCGCGGGAGCGCGAGTTGCCAACCTGGAATTTATGCAGTTTCACCCCACTTGCTTGTACCACCGGGAATCTCGAAATTTTTTGATTTCTGAAGCCCTCCGTGGAGAAGGCGGCGAACTGATCAATTCTCAAGGTGTGGCATTTATGAAAAAGTATCACCCCATGGGAAGCCTCGCCCCCCGCGATATCGTAGCGAGAAGCATCGATAGTGAAATGAAAAAATCCGGTGAACCCTGTGTGTTTTTGGACATGAGACACCTCTCCCGGGAAAAACTGAAAAGTCGCTTCCCGGTGATTTTTCAAAAGTGCCTCGACTATGGCATCGATGTTTCGACTCAACCGATCCCCGTAGTCCCCGCCGCACACTATCTGTGCGGAGGAGTGCTCACGGACCCCAATGGAAAGACAGACATTGAATCTCTCTATGCTCTCGGGGAAACGGCGTGCAGCGGCCTTCATGGAGCCAATCGACTGGCCTCAAATTCTTTGCTCGAGTGTTTGGCGATGGCTCACAACGCCTCCCAAGAACTCTCGCCAAAAAATTTGAAAGCTCAATTCACGGAGACTCTTCCTCGCCCCTGGATTCACCCTCACTTTTCAGACCAAGATGAGCTGAGCGTGATCAACCATATGTGGGATGAAATTCGTCGCCTGATGTGGAATTATGTCGGAATTGTTCGCAGCAATAAACGACTGGAAAGAGCCTCTCATCGTCTCGACAATATCATGACTGAAGTGAAAGACTATTACTCCAATTTTAAAATCCATCCGGATATTATTGAGCTTCGAAATATTGCTATCGTTGCCGATCTCACCGTGAAATGCGCCCTCAAAAGAAAAGAATCTCGCGGAATCCATTACAACTTGGACTACCCATGGACAGAATGGAACGAAAAAGATCGCTCCGAAGGTCGGGCTTCAGACAGTATTCTGTTTCGCGGCTCTTCAAAGTATTGACCACCTCCGAAGATGAGGATTCAATAATTGATATGAAAAAACTCATCTGTCTTTCTCTGGCTGGTCTTTTTCTTGGATGCGTAACTCCGCAGACAAATCCTTACATGCAGGTCATGAGCGCTGCTGACTATGAAAAAGTAGTTTCCCGCTTCACTGACCGCGAGCAAGTCTATGATGGCTTTCAGCAAGTCTTAGGAGTCTCAGCAACTCTTTTGAGCACTGAAGTTGCTCGAGCACAACTCGATCAAAATGCACGACTCTATCAGTGGACCCCAGAAACTTTTCAGAACAAAAAATCAGAGACAGAAACGAACTTGTCAAAGCAGACTGAAGTTTTTGTCAGCTTCTACGTTCCTGAAAGAAAGCACGATGATCTTCATAAGGCGAACACCACTTGGAAAATCTTCTTGGATACTGGTGGAAAACGCTTTGAGGGAAAAGCTCAACGAATGAAAAATATTCTCGCTGAGATTCAAGCTCTGTATCCTGAGCACAATCGCTTCAGCACAGCTTATCGATTGATTTTCCCCGTGCCTACCTCCATGGTGGAAGCCAACAAAGCTCAGCTGACAATGACGGGCCCCGTAGGGTCTGCTACTTTAGATCTTGTGAAATAATTTTTTATTTCCCAAGTTCAACATGATCGCCAAACTCACAACGCCAAGTGGTCTAACTGGCCTAAGCCGGTGCATAAGTTCGTGGAAGCTGAGTGGCCGGAGCTTCTGAGCTCTTTGATTATGACAAAGCGGATTGGGTTAAATTGTCCCATCTTCAATTCAAATCCCCTGGGCGGTTGAGGTCTCTGTTATGAATGTGACAGGCACGCTTTTCACGAGGAGGATGAAATGACACAAATTCAATCGATGATGGCTAAAAACTTGATCACGATCCCATCGGGCAGCACGGTAGCTTCCGCTCAAGACATCTTTCGAGAGAAAAGAATCCGCCATCTTCCCGTGGTGAATCAAGAAGGTCATATCACGGGATTGTTGCAATCTCAGAATTTACCTTTGTCTCAAGAACTCAAAAACTTACCCGCAGACCTTTTCATGAGTTCTGAGATCTTTCTTATTTCTGATCAAAGCACGATCAAAGAGGCTGTTTATAAAGTTCTCGAAAACAAAACTTCTAGTCTTCTGGTGCACAATGATTCTCGCGAAGTCGTCGGAATCATTACGACGGATGATCTCTTGTTCCACCTCACCCAATTTTTAAGTTCTGAGGAGCCGACCTCTCGAACTTGGAAACAATGGATGGATATTCCAACACTGGGCCAAGTGATTCACCAACTTTCCATGAGTGGTCTTTGAGTGAGCAAACTGATGACCCCTTTTGGTCTTCAGCAAGCAAAAAAAGTTCTTCCCCAGCGGATAAAAACGGCGAGCAAAGTCGACGGAGGAAAATCTCTGATCTTTGCGGGCTCTCGGGGCCTGTGGGGGGCTGCGGTTCTTGCTGCCTCTGCTTGTTCAAAATCAGGAGCAGGATATGTCTCTCTTTCCACAACAGCGGGTTTTCCCTCAGGTCACTTTCCTGATTTTTTGACAGTGCGGCGGCCCCGGTCTTTTGCGGAATTCAGGGCGATCGCCGTAGGACCTGGCTTTAAGGGTCAGCAAACACTCACGCAAATTATCCGAAGCTTACTGCGAAAAAAATTTAAAAAAGTCGTCCTGGATGCTGAAGCCCTCAAAGCTGTGAAAAACATCAAAGGCCATCTCCCCCCAGATTGGATTCTCACTCCCCACGAGGGAGAAATGGCGCATCTCCTGGGAATGAGCAAAGCTCAGATTCAAAAAAATCGTCGAAGCTCAGTGCTGCTTGCCCAGAAAAAGTGGGGATGCGTGGTGGTTTTGAAAGGTCATCGCACTCTCGTGGCTTCGAAAAATCATGTGTTTGAGATTCGATCTGGCAACGCCGCTTTGGCAAAGGCCGGAACCGGAGATGTTTTAACAGGAATGATCACTGCATTTTTGTCACAAAATCTTTCCTCTGAGCAAGCGGCCTGCTTGGGATGTTATGTGCACGGCAGAATGGCCGATTTGTGGATCAAGATGGGGAACGATCATCTCAGCCTCATGCCCAGTGATTTAGTGAACATGCTCCCCTCAACTCTTGCGAAAATGAGACTCGCAAGAGCCTAGCCCCAGTTCAGGGGACCTGTCATTTTACCTTGAATAAATTGCTGAACCCGAGCATCGGTATGTTTCTGTGTCTGCTCTGCATTTCCACATTCAATCACAGTTTGATTCCCTACGAGAAAAATTCGCCCGGCCAATTGATAAGCTCGGTACATATCATGAGTCACCACGACCATGGTGGCTCCAATTTTATTTTTCAAAGCGACCAGAAGCTCTGCCATTTTATCGGAATTCAAGGGATCGAGTCCCGCGGTAGGATCGTCAAAAAACAGGATCTCAGGTTGCAGAGCGATGGCTCGAGCCACACTCAATCGCTGTCTCATCCCCCCCGACATTTCATGGGGCATCAAACCCGCTGATTTTTCCAGATCAACCGCAGCCAAGCACTCTTTCACTCGGCGTCCGATTTCCTCTTCAGACAATTTGAGATGTTCCCTGAGAGGAAACTCAATATTCTCAGCCGCATTGAGGTGATCAAACAGAGCTCCTCTTTGAAACTGAACTCCCACTTTCGCTGCTAAATCATGTTTTCCAAGAACTGACATTTGCTTCCAACTATGACCTTCGCAAAAGCTTTCGCCCTCGTAGGGGTCATAAACTCCAGCCAAGGTCTTTAATAAAACTGATTTTCCCGAACCACTGGGGCCAATCAGAATAATCGTTTCGCCCTTCTGGACAGAGAGATTAATCCCTTTGAGAATATATTCCCCACCTAAAACCACTGAGACATTTTTTAGTTCAAGTACTGGTTGACTCACTGTGAAAACTTTAGCCTAAATGTTAAGACAGAGGAACAAAAATGCACTTAATCGGTTATATCTTCACCGAAGTTATCGTCCAGAAACTCATCACGGGCGGATTTAATTTTGAAAGAGACTCCAGCTGTGCCGACAAAGGCTTTGTCCAGTACAAGCTGCCGCTTTTGGGTGGGCTTTTGGAGCTCAGGCTCATTGAAGACGAAGATCAATATCTTGCTTGGAGCAAAAAGAAAGCTTTTCTTCCCTACATCGAGTCTCGTGAAGAACAGACCGGGAGCGCGCCCAGAGTCTGCACAAACACTGTTTTCGAAATTGCAGAAGTCTTGACCCAACAATCGCTGATTGAAAAAGATCTTCTTCAGTATTTTCAAATTCGAAAAGAGAGCGATCTCACGGCCGTTATTCTGCATTGCAAATCTTTAGAGCAACTGAGAAAGCTGAACTCGATCGATAAAGTTTTTCTTCATCAGGGCGCTCCCGCTGATCTCTTGCATCTGAATCCGGCCTGTTTCGATCTCGTGATCCAACAAAAGTAAACTGCGGACCGACTGGCGCGAGATTTTTAAAAACTGACTCAAAATCCTGTCCCTGGTCTCTGCGACCGCCTCAATGAAGCCAACATTTACTGATGAAATCTGCGTGTTCGTTGGTGATTTCTGTTTCTTGTAAACCAAGAAACAGAAATTCCGTCCGATTTCCCTTTTTTCTCTAGAGAGTTAGGCAGTTAGAGGACGGCGTTCTGCTGAAGGGACAGGATTTTGAGTCAGTTTCTAAAAAATAAAAGTCACAGCCC
>JBKCXY010000327.1:0-4878 GCA_046315835.1 Pseudobdellovibrionaceae bacterium
GAATATCGACCAATCGCTTCCGCCGATATTCTTTCAGAGCTTTTACAAAAACATGGGCAAAGTCCAAAACACCCATCAACACATACGACGCCCCAATCAATACAAATTGATGAAGGCCGAGATAATATCCAAAATGAATAAACAAAAATGGTACAAAGACAAAAAACAAAAGCGAAAGCCAAGCCCTGACCGCAAATGCGAACATAAAATAAAATCGGTCTTCTTTATCTGCCAAAAAATTATCGAAAAGCATTGATGACCTCGCCCGCCAGCCAAATGGTCCCGACTGCCAGCAATGTGTAAGGATTAGGACAAACGACAAAGAGGGCGACCGAGGAAGCGAGACCCATGAAAAGAAAATCCAGAAAGGAGGAGATTTTCTTTTTTGGTCGCCCTGCTTTTGCCATTAAAATTAAATGGAATATGCCCTTGGATAAGATCTTGTTTTAGGTCTGAATGATTTTTTCTTCAAGGCTTGCTTAACTGGCTCTCAATTTAATCAGGTTTTCCAGAGTGTTCTGCTCCCTGCTCAGGGCTGCGACATGATAAATATATACCTTATAAGTATATAGGATTTTACCTCTATACTTTATCTCGCAAGCCAGCAGATTATCGCCTGTCTTATGGCTCGGTCTCTTCCAGATTTAGCCTTCTTCCACCTTATTTAGCATGCCCAATTCATTGGGTGTTGTGGTTTATCTGTGGTCAGTATTTTCACCCCTGACTGGGACAGCCCTCATGTTTTCCATCGGAACTGCTATGGCTTAACTACATTTGCATGAACAAGTTTTGCTCTTGTAGTTGGGCTTAACCATCTGCCCCCATCTTGCTCAACAATATAAATGGAAAACCAAAAATGTGGATTCAATTTGGTTTTTTCCATTTATCAAATTATGGAAAAACTGAAGTTTTATGGGTGGTTTTTAAATCGAAGAGTATTGCCAGACACATCTCTGCGTTTGCTTTTACTTTTTAGATACAGACTTGAAGCCAACCCACATCTCCAAGAAAAAATGGTGCTTGGATTTTCAAGGCGCGAACTTTGTTTCAGCACAGGGCTTTCATACAACTCAGTCCAATCGGGCTTGCGAACACTCGTAAGACTTCAAATTATTCAGCTCGACCCATTCAACAAAGGCTCAAAGCATTTACTCAAGGTAAATCTGCCTAGCGAATACAATTGGCCAGAGATACAAGAAAAATTGGGCTTCAAGTTTTCACCCAAGAAGACCTAATCAATTCCTGATGGTCATCAAATTCTAATGTTTTGCTTTTAAAAATAATTATCATTAGGAAATTTTAGATATTTCCTAATGAATGAGCGGCGAAGCTCATCAAAGTTTTATGAGGGGACAATTTCCATTTAATGAATGAGGTGAGTAAATGGAAATTGGCTATATTTGGACTGAAGAACAATTCTCTGAAAATAATCATATTGTTTATAGAGTGAGGTCTCTGAATTACCCGACCTCAATCGCTCTCATCAAAATCAGTGCGACTGAATACAAGGTTTATAAGGGCGAACATCCGCTCAAGCTGGCTGAAGAACTAATGCTTTTTAAAGTCGCAGAGGCTCTTCTTGATGATTATCGCTTTAAATCTCGGTTGTTGTAAATTGAGAAAGTGGCGGACGGTGTCACCCGCCCGCGCTAAAATGAAGTCATGGAACAGGTTTTCAATATCTTCTTCATGATTTTATTTTTGCTACCAACCTTTGTTGTCCTTGCCTTTATACTGATGGGCTTAATGGCCTTTAAGTCATCTTTGCAGGCCTTGATTTATCGTATGAGGGGTAAGACCACCATCATCACACATAACGAGCGAGAGGAGCTTTTAGAGGCTCATCGCAAAGGGTTTTCACCAAGCCTTGGACTAAAACCTGATGAAGTTTTGCCTGACCCAATCGAGAAAGAAAAAATCGAGCGAATTGTAAGCATTAGAGCGGCCCTTTTTCCCAGTCGAATGCTTGGTTCATTTTATCAGGTAAATGACCTGCCAGACCTTTGCCCTGATGAGTTCAAGAGTTTGGCCTTGAGGCTTTACCTTGAGATGGCTTTTGCTCGCTCCTATCTCCTCGAAAAGGATCCGCAAAAATGGCCACCCAAAAGGGAAGAACTTTGGATTTATCACACCCCAAGGCCTTTAAGAAAATTGGACCCTGATTTTTATAAACAACTATTGGCAAAGTGGCAAAAATCTAACACCCAGACCCAAGCTGCTTAATTCAATCTTTTCATAGCTTTGCCGAAAAGAAAGAGGGAAAAAATATGGAAAATAATCAAGACAAAAAGCCAAAGAAAATTTTAAGTCGCCATGACACAGTTAAAAACAAAAAAGATGAGTGCATCTACGAGATGGCGAATGGCCGCTATATGGTTGTGGTTCAAAAGCGAATCAATGGAAAGGTCAGAACTAAAAAGAAACGAAATATCAAACTCATTCAAGAGGCTCGTCAAGAGCGAAAAAGATTTACTTACGAACTCAATCAAGAAGACATGAAGCATCGTGATGGGCAATACAAGTGGGATGTCGCTTACGAAAAATATCTCGCTCTCATTAGGCAGCGGATTACTGACAGTCAAAGCAATGAAAAACCCTTGGGTGAGGGTATATATGAAACTGCAAAGGCTGCTTACAACTACACAAAGCATTGGCATGATTTGTTTTTTACTCAAATATCAAGTCAGCATGTTTATGCCATGATGAATATGCCCGCATTCAAAGAACTGAAATATGCAGTTAAAAAGCAATACATGCGGCACATCCGACTCGCTTTTAAATTTTCATTTGGGCCATCTGCAAATATTTATCTAAATCCGGCCCATAATATTTATGTTCAAAGAACTAAGGACGAGGAGACTCGCACAGTTCTTTGGATACGACCAGAAATCATGGAAAAAATATTTGCTCTTTACCATGATGAAAATATGAACCCAAAAAACAAATGGGCCAGTCTCTTCTATTTTGCATTCTATACCGGCATGAGGAGCGGCGAGATTTTTTCTCTTGCCGCAAAAGATGTTCATTTAGATGACCCCAAAAATTGCTATGTTGAAGTCAAAACGACATACAACTGGAAGACTGAAAAAATCACTCCAACAAAATCAGGCCAGAAGAGGTTTGTGGATGTGACTGCTATAAGACCTTATCTTCTTGCTCACAGGCTTAGGACTCAATCGGTAGAAAAAGAATTTTTCTTTCCTCGTGATAGAGAGTGGAAGTCTGGAAAAGCCGCCCAAGCAGTGAGAGCCGCTCTTAAAGAAGTGGGTTATAAACCAGAAACAAACACAAAGGGCGAAGAGTTGTGGCCGAACTTTCACTCAATTAGAGCGGCTTATATCATGCAATGTTTGATTTCAGGAATTCCGCACCTGACCGTCCAGCAACTGGTTGGACATGCGGACTATGCTACTCTGAAGTCGTATACAGCAAAGCTCAAGGCTGATGATATTAAGGGTGTCTCTTACATGCTTAAGCCAATGCTAGAGAATAAAAAGACTGGCTAAACTAACTTAAAAATTTTGGATCTGAAAACCACCACAAATGTCGGTGGTTTTTTTATATCTATTTTAGGAGTGTCACCCAATGGGTGAATTTTGGGTTGTTCAAAAAAATTTATTTTTCCGCGGATTAAATCGGAGAAGAAAAAATTTATGTAATAAGATATTGAAATAACTAAATTTTTGTAATGGGCTGGACCAGGGTTCAGGGGTTTAGAAAAATTCTTAAAACAGGATAGATTTCAAAAAATAATGGCGGACAGGGCGAGATTCGAACTCGCGTTACCTTTTAACGGGTAAACTCGCTTTCCAAGCGAGCGGATTCAGCCACTCTCCCACCTGTCCGTAGGTCTTCGGTTGAAGGATAGTGATAGCATCTGGGCTCGACCCTGGTCAAGGAATCGCGGCCAAAACTCGCTCAAGCGGGGAGTTTCAAGGTAAGATTGAAGAATGAAAATTCAATGGTTTATCGAAAAATCCGTCCCGGTTTTGAGCTTGGTGGTTTTGTTTGGATTCTTTGGCTATCGAATCCATCACTCAACAACCTCCCCCACCCTTCAAATTGAGCTCTCTTCGCGGGATCCCGCTCAGACACTCCCCGTAACTTCCTCTCAGAATTTGGATCTTGGGAATTTAATTTTGGAAGATGAAAATGCCTGTATCCCTGAACGGCAGTACCTCAAAGGCCAGCTGAGCAAGTTTTCTGAACTTGATACTCAACAAGTTTTCATTGGCAATCGATCCAGCGAGCAACTCGAAGGCGCTTTCGTTCCCCGAAAATGCGTTTACTATGCGATGAAATATTTTGCTTTTGATATTTTGAAAGGGGATCAAAAAGCCTCTCCCTCTTTCTCCAAGTGTGAAAAGGAATCAGGCTTTCCCAACTACGGAAACTATGCCCCTTGCCTGACAGAAAAATATTTGAATGTGGTCTACAATTCCTTCATCGATGTTTCTGACTGCATGGGACTTCCGCAAAAATTGATGATGGCTAAACTTTTCAACGAGAGTGGCTTCCATATCAATGCGGGCGCCCCCCTTCGCGAATACAAAGACAACAAAATCCAGCCTGAAGTTCTGAGCTACCCCCTTCCAGAATCCCTGAAAGATGCCAATATCATCGGTGGTGATGCAGGGATCGGCCAGTTTACAGGTGCCGCCTTGAGTGATGTCAGAAAAACTTATCCGCGTTGGCGAGATTTTATTAGCAAAAGTGAAAAGCCTTCCTGCCAGCGCGTCCGCGAATTTGTCGGGGCCTTGCCAGAGATTGATAAGATTGATCCAGATCTTGGGAATCGCTGTGTGGTAGTGAAAGCACCTCCGAACCCACTGCGCGCTTTGGTTTTTTACGGAATCGCTTACAAAAATAACCAAAGGT
>JBKCXY010000328.1:0-3430 GCA_046315835.1 Pseudobdellovibrionaceae bacterium
CTTTATGACTATAAATCCTCCACGGCCTCTTTAAAGTCTTTCAATCAATGGCTTCCTGAGGGGCAAATTCAGTTGCTCTTTTATGTGTGGCTTTTGAAAAAACAGAATAAAGAAATTTCTGGAGCTTTCTATTTTGATCTCAAGCGCATGAATCTCACCAAAGGATTTTACGTCGACAACGAAGGCACTCAAGCGCTCAGTGATCTTGTGAGTTCAAGAGCGAAAGTGAGCCTTGATGTTGTCGCTGAGAGAACGGGCCAGCTGGAAGAGATCGTGTCTCATGTTCTCTCAGAGATTAAAAAAGGAGAATTTGCCCCGAAGCCCCGAGATAAAAATGATTGCCCAGACTGTGATTGGAGACATGTGTGTCGCGCCCCACATTTGAGCTAGAAAACACCATCGTCAGGGCGGGAGCCGGCGCAGGAAAGACAACAGAGTTGGTCGCTCGGGTGATAGACTATGTCCTGCAGTTTCATCAAATAAATAGACGTTTGCCGGCGCTCGTTGTAACCACCTTCACTCGAAAGGCCACCGCGGAACTCAAAGAGAGAATTTTGAAAGAAGTCCTCAAGCGAGAGAGCGATCAAGAGCTCCTCTTGCGATTTGTAAAGAGTCCTTCCCATTTGCATATTTCAACCATTCATGGAGTGCTGAATCTTTTTCTTTCCCAATATGGCTGGTATTTAGGATTAGCACCTCAAATCCAGCTGATCGATTCTGAACAAGAAAAAATTCTTTTTAAAAAGGCGTTTCGAGAGCTTTTGACCTCAGAGAAGAATCAAGCAGAACTTGCCGAAGTCTTACAGAGTCTTCCTTTGCGAAGATTTGTGAATTGTTATCAGAAGTATCAAGATTGGTCTGAATTCATCGAGCTTAAGAGCCTCAAGGAGAACGACCTTTTACAAGCAGGTCATCAGCGGGTTCAGGAGCTACAGCAGATCGCCAAGAGCTTGCAGAACCTCATTCTGAGTGAAACCGACAAAGCTAAATGGGTCGAGTATGCTCAAAGCCTAGCAAATCTACCAAGCCCCACTGGGAGGACAGCTCAGGATTGGGTGCTTTGGCAGCAAAAGCTATCTTCTTGGACTGACAGTTTGCCAAAGCCAGTGAATCGCAATGCCGTTGTTTCTGATCAGGTCATCGATCTAAAAAAGGATTTCCAAGAAGAGGTCAAAAAGCTTCTCTCAGCTTCCTTCAGTCCTGACGTCTGGGGTGAGCAGATCGATTTGACACGCAAAGTGATCGGACTTTGTTCAGAGCTCAAAGATAAGATTCAGGCTCAAAAATTCAAATCAAGCCAAGTGACTATTGCTGACTTAGAGGATCTCGCCCTGAAGCTGGTGCGCGAGCACTCCCACACTGCTCAGTCCTTCAGTTCTCAGTGGGACTATTGGATGATCGATGAATTTCAGGACACTTCGCCCAAGCAAGTTTCATTGATTGATGCTTTGATGGGAAAAAGTTTGCAGTTCTTTGTAGGTGATCCCCAGCAGTCCATCTATTTGTTCCGAGGAGCGCGGTCTGAGCTGTTTGCCGAAAGAGAGAGAATTCTCAATGAGCAAGGTCTTTGTCTGCGAAAGTCTGTGAACTATCGATCAGCTCCCGAGATTCTTCTGTTTTTTAACGAAGTCATGCATCAAATCTCGCAGAACTTTCAAAAGATGGAGCCCACCACGGAAAAAGAGTTTGCGAGCCAAGGAACTGTGGAAGTTTTAGTCCCCGTCGATTCCAATCAAGAAAATGAAGAAGCACAGTACGATCACATATTGGCTCGGCTCCAGGGACTACTTCAAGCGCAGGTTCCAGCTCGAAGCATCGCTGTGCTCGCCAGAACAAACAAAGATCTTCTTCAGTTGCACGAAAGAGCAGAAGCCTTGGGGCTTCCGACAGCCCTTCATCAGCAGGCCCAATTTTTTGAAAATCAAGAAGTTCAAGATGCCCTTCATCTGCTGCAGTTTCTAAGCAATCCCTTTGAGAATCAGAGTCTGATTCAAATTCTCAGATCGCCTTTCTTTTTTCTTGAAGACAGCGAGCTTGCAAACACTTTGCGAAAGAATAAATCTCGATCTTCTCATTGGCTAAGCCTGCAGACCTTGAATCATTCAAGCATTGAGAGCTTAAAACAGGCTTTGGAAAAACGCGATCAATTGGGAATGACCAGGGTTTGGAAGCAGCTCCTCATTGAGAGAGGTTATTTTACCTACTATCGTCAAAAGGACAGTTCGGGGGCCTGCGAAGCAAATCTCTGGAAGCTGATTTCCATGTTGGAGCAAGCAATTCGAGTGCCCGGTTTTCAGGTTTCTGAGTTTCTCCTGAATTTACAACGCAGCCAAGTGGATTTGGAAGCCAGTGAAGGGGATGCGGTCCCTGTGGTCAGTCCTGATCGTGTTCAGCTCATGACAATCCATGCTTCTAAAGGACTTGAATTTGAGCATGTTTTCGTACTGAACTGCGGGGCTTGGCGCTCAAGAACCACGATTGAAAGTTTGATGATCGATGAGAGCACGGGTTTGTGTTGTGTTCCGACCATCGATGAAGATGAGGGTAAAACTCTATCAAATCCTGTGCTGGAGAAACTGAAGGAAAGCCGTCAGTCGCAAGAGTTCTCTGAATACGACCGCGTGTTTTATGTCGCCATCACTCGTGCTAAAGCTCACTTGTATCTTTGTGTAAATAGGGTGGATAGCCAATCTTGGGCTTCAAGATGGGGATTGAGTCTTGAAGAGGGTTCTCACCAGCTAGGGTCAGCAAAATACACAACTGCGAAGGCAGAGCTGTTTTCGCGAGATTCGATTTCCCCAGCTCTAAATGATGCAGGAATACCTTGGTTACCGCTGCAAGTGTCGACAGAGCAATTTCAAGTGCGCGCGGTGACTTCCATCCTCGAGGATCGCGAGAAGAAACTCGAATCTCAACAAGGGCTCAACAGAAAGCCACAGAGCCCTGAAGCGCTTCAGAAAGCAGTCACAGGCACGCAGCTGCACCGTTATTTTGAGTCCTTGAAGTACGTTGGGCTTGATCTCGAGCAGCTCAAAGGAAGTTCCGAACTCGAAAGAGCAACTCAGGAATTGTTGCGCTCAGAAAAGCTGGATTTGAAAGCCATCATTCAAAACGGCGAAGTGGAATTTGGCTTTGGGATTCTCTGGAAAAAGGACCTCCTGCAGGGACAAATCGACTTGTGGGGGCGCGATGAATCCGGACGCGCTTGGGTCATCGATTATAAAACAGGCTCGCCACATCACTTGGATAAAGCCTTTTCTCAGCTTGAGGTTTACACTTGGGCACTCAGAAAAATGAAAAAGATCACCGCTACTGAAGAAGTCAGTCTCGCGGTGATTTATCCCTTTGAAGAAGAAGCTATCAGAATAAAAAAAGCGAGGACTCAAAATGAATTTGAATCCTCGCTCGATGAATGGATCGAATCTTAGTT